>JASHWB010000025.1 GCA_030044295.1 Candidatus Acidiferrales bacterium | reverse complement strand
GATTTGGCATTGTGAGTGCGGCGAAATGGTTCCGGCGCTTAATTCGAGCGTCGAAATCGTGGACGGTCACGCTCGGGCAGCGGCTGTCCCGGTGAAATGCCCAAAATGCGGCGGAGGAAAGCTCACGCAGGACCCGGATGTGTTGGACACATGGTTCAGTTCGTCGCTGTGGCCCTTTTCGACGCTCGGCTGGCCGGACGATACGTCCGATCTGCGCACGTACTATCCGACGAGCCTGCTGGTGAGCGGCTACGACATTTTGTTCCTCTGGGATTCGCGCATGATCATGATGGGATTGCATTTGACGGGCGGCACTGAGCCCAAGGAGCGGGTCCCGTTTCGACGCCTGTATCTTCATTCGCTGGTCCGCACGGCCGAAGGCACGAAGATGTCGAAAACCAAAGGCACGGGCGTCGATCCGCTGCAATTAACACAGCAATATGGCACGGATGCGCTTCGTTACATGCTCGCAAGCATGGCTTCGCCGGGGACAGACATCATCTTGAGTGAAGACCGCATGAAGGGAGCGCAGGCTTTCGCGAACAAGATTTGGAATGCCGCGCGATTTCTTTTCGTCAATCTCGACAAGGTCGAATCCAGCGGATCTGCGCCCGATCGTGCGGCCGGCATGTCCGCCGCAGGCGAGATTTTCACGCTCGAAGCATTGGCTGCTCCGGAAATTCGCGTCCATGCGCCGTACCCCGTTCCCGGCGGAGACGCGCTGGCGCATCGCTGGATTTTTTCACGACTCGCCGCGGCTAGCCAGGAAGCCATCTCCGCTCTCGATGGCTTCCGCTTCCACGAAGCTTGCCAATCGATCTATCAATTCTTTTGGGGGGATTTCTGCGACTGGTACATCGAATGGGTTAAGCCGCAGTTGACGTCGGCGGATCGCCAGGTGGCACTGGCGGCGTGGCGCAACATCTTCGCGGCCCTCGACGCGGCGTTGCGCTTGCTCCATCCGATCATGCCGTTCCTGACGGAGGAACTGTGGCATCGTCTGCCGCAGCCAGCGGGTGCCCGGTCCGTCGCTCTCGACAAATTCCCCGAAGCGCGGCCGCACTGGGTGGATACAGCGGCGGAAGATTCGATGGAAATCTTGCAGGAGATCGTCGTGGCGGCGCGCAACGTACGCGCGGAAATGAAGCTCGACCCCAAGAGAAAGGTCGCCGCCGAACTGTTCGTTACCGGCCCGATGCGCCGCACGCTCGTGGAAGAGAACATGGATGCGATTCTTCGCCTCGCGTCTCTTTCAGAGCTGCGTGTGACGTCAGGTCACCCGGGCACAGCAAGCGGGGCCGATGCCGCGGGAGTCGTTCGCTCGACTGCTGCCTTCGACCTGCGCATCGCTTACGGCGACGCCATCGACAAGCAGGCGGAAATCGCACGCCTGAAGAAGGAAATCGAGCGATTGGCCAAGGATATCGATTCAAAGCAGGCTCGTCTGACGGATCAAAACTTCACCAGCAAGGCGCCCGCAAGGGTGGTTGACGGCCTCCGCGCTACTCTTGAAGAACGCCGGCTCGAGCTCAAAAAACTTGGTGATCGGATGAAACATCTCGAGCAGGATTAGACGTTCGGCCCATTTCGCCAGCGTACTACCACGCGGCCTAACTTCTTGCGGCCGGATCGCGCTGCATCATACACTCCATAGCCGGAGGGATACCCGTAATGAAGGGCAGTCAAAAGGTTATCGATGCGCTGAACGAGGCGCTGCACGAGGAGCTTACGGCCATCAATCAATACTTCTTGCATGCCGAGATGTGCGAAAACTGGCACTACCATCGTCTTGGCGACTTAATCAAGAAGCAGTCCATCGGCGAGATGAAGCACGCCGAAGAATTGATCGAGAGGGTTTTGTTTCTCGACGGGACTCCGAACTTGACCAAGCACATCGATCTGACCGTCGGAAAAAATGTGAAGGAGCAGGTGGAGAGCGATCTGCGGCTGGAAGTGAACGCGGTCGCCATGTACAACCGCTTTGCCGAGCTGGCGCGCGCGGAAAAGGATAATGCCTCGCGCGAGCTATTCGAGCGGCTGCTCAAGGACGAAGAAGAGCACGTTGATTGGCTGGAAGCGCAAGTTCACCAGATGAACGAGCTCGGCTATGAGCGCTACCTGAGCCAGCAAATCACCGAGGAAGAAGCCAAGTAAGCCGCCTACCCGGCTTCGCAAAAGCGACTCAAAGAAAAACGGCGGGCCTCAATGGCCCGCCGTCTAAATTTGCCGATACCGAGTTGCGATCTTCAGGAAGACTGCTGGCTTGCTTTCTTTTGCTTGATCGCCTTCACTTGTTCGACCAGCTGATCGGCCTTCTTCAGATCGTCTTCGCGCGCGTCCTTGGTGGTCTCCATGTCGGCCTTCTGGCGATACATTAGATTCAAGTAGGCCATGGCGTCGTCGTAATCCGGCCTCAGACTGATCGCCTTCTGCAGGTTCGTGAGTCCCTCGTCGACGGTCTGCCCGTATTTGTCCGTAAATTGGGCGCGTAGCTTGTCCGGGAGCGGATCATTCTCCTTAACTTGGCGCTTCGGGTTGGCCGTGCGGTTATAGTCCTGGCGCATTTCCATGTTCGCGCGGTACGCGAAGCTCCAGTCGATTTGGCCGACCCAGTAATACGGATCGGCATCGTCGGCTTTAATCTGGATATGTTTTTCGAAGAAGGATTTAGATTGGTTGAGCTGGTCCGCGTTGAAGGGCGCGCTTCCCATGTGATAAAGAAGTGAACCGAGGTTGTCGATGGCCGAGAGATTGCTTGGATCATTTTGGAGAATTTGTTGGTATACGTCGATTGCGGATTGGGCATACCGAAGATTCTCAGGTGATGGCGCGCCAGGAATATATTGGTTTTGGTAAGCGGCTCCAAGATAGAGTTGCGCGTTCGTCAGCGTAGGATCGAGTTTACTGGCATTCTTAAAGTCTTCGACGGCTATATCGAACTGCGCGTTCTTATACGCCTGCACGCCTTTGTTCAGCTGATCCCGCGCGCGCAGCTTGTTGCAGCCGGCTCCCGCCCCCAATGCGGCTAGCACGATTGCGGCGACAAACGTAACCTCAAGCTTCCGTCGCATCCTACTCTCCTTATGATTGGCAGACCACGGATTACGCGCTGCCCGCTTTGCCTGCCGGCCGGACTTTCATTCGGCAGCCACCCACCTCGGCTCATTCATGGTGGCTACTGCCCAGCTTCAATCTTCGCGGTGATCAGACCGACGTGATCGATCCCCGACCCGCGCATGATATCGATTGCGTGAGCAACCTGCGAGAACTCCACGCTATCGTCGCCCTTAACAAAAGCAATCCGATCGGCGCGCTCCTTAAAGATATCGGACAGGCGCGAACCTAGATCGTTCCAACTCACATCGTCCTGATTGATCTTAACCTGCCCATTGGCCAACACCTGAACGACGATGGTCCGGCTATCGGGCTGACTCTGCTTTTCATTGGGCGGCGCCGGTTGAGGAACGAGCGTCTTGAGCCCTGTCGGCGTCCGAGGCGTGATGACCATGAAGATGATGATCAGCACGAGCAAAACATCGATCAACGGAACCACGTTCGGCTCCGACATAGTCCCTTGTTTTCCGCCCACACTCATTGCCATGAGATTGCTCCTTCGCCTTGATCCTGCCTACTCCGCGGGGCCAGTGCCAGCGATTGGAGGCGGAGCCGGCATCTGCTGGTTCGGAGGAAGTTTCTCGGTCAACAATCCCAGATCTTCCACACCAGCGGAGCGCACCGCATCCACTGCTTTCACCACGTCACCGTACTTGGCCCGGGCGTCGGCGCGAATGTAAACGGTCTTGTCCAGGCGATTGGAGATCAGATCCTTCACCTGATCGGTGATCTGATCGAGCGTGATCTCCTTATTGCCGAGATACGTGTTGCCATCACGCGTGATCGCCACGATGATGGCATCGTCCTTATCCGCCGCCTGCATTTGATCCACGTTTTGCGCCGCCGCCATATCCACGGAAACACCCTTGTGCAACATGGGCGTGATCACCATGAAGATGATCAGCAACACCAGCATTATGTCCGCCATCGGGATCACGTTCGGAGCGGACATCACCGGCGGTGCTTTTGGTTTGTAAGCCATGGCTTACTTCTTTCCGCTCCGGCGCGTGATGAAGTAGTTGATTAACTCCATCGAGGAGTTATCCATCTCCACGTCGAATGCCTCAACGCGATTGGTAAAGTAATTGAACGTCCACACAGCCGGCACCGCCACCAGCAAGCCCAGAGCAGTGGTCACCAAGGCTTCCGCGATACCACCTGCGACGGCCGCGAGACCAGTCATCTTCGTGTTCGCAATGCCCTTGAAGGCGTTGATGATGCCCATGACGGTGCCGAAGAGGCCCACGAAAGGCGCTGTGGAGCCGATGGTCGCCAAGCCGGAAAGGCCACGCTTCATCTCGGCGTGCACGATGGCTACGGACCGCTCCAGTCCGCGCCGCGCCGCTTCAATCACCTCTTCGTCACTCACCTGAGCAGACGCCGCCTGGAACTCTGAAAGTCCCGTAGCGACCACCTTGGCTATATGGCTCTTCTTGTTGCGCTCGGCGATGGAAATCGCTTCGTCGAGCTTGTTGTCCTTGAGCGCGCCAGCTACCTGCTGCACAAACACGCGTGATTGTTTTCGCGCCGCGCTGTACATCAGCCAACGGTCGATCATGATGCCCACCGACCACGCGGACATGATGAACAATATGATCACAACGACGCGCGCCGGCCAGCCCATGCTGTGCCACATGTCGATAAGATTCCAACTGATGCCGGCGTTGCCACCCTGGTCCTGCAAGAGAAACGCCCAAACCAAATTCGCAAGCATAAGGTTCACTCCTCCTCCGTCACCCGCCATCGATCGCGGCAGTCAGATTCTGCCGGTCGCAAATCTCAGCCCCAGAAGCCGGACCCGCAATGCGACTCCGGCACCTTTCTTAATCACCCAGCGAAAACACAACCTGAATCGTCGTTTCCACTTCCACCGGCTCTCCGTTCAGCAGAGTCGGCTGATACTTCCACTGGCGCACCGCATCCATCGCCGCCCGCATCAGCAGCGCAGGGCCGGAAACATACGTCAGTTCCTGGATGGAACCGTCTTTCGCGATAACAGCGTGCAGCATGACGGTTCCGGAAATATGAGCCGTTTTGGCAATCTGCGGATAGATCGGCAGAATTTGACGTTGCAGCTTAGCTGCTTCTACGTTGCCGCCAACACGGATGCGCTGCGGAGTTACCGGCTTCGGCGGCGGCGGTGGCGGCGGGGCTCCTAGTCCAGCTATGATGCCGCCCGGCACGCCGGTACCGCCGGCTACTCCCGTGCCGCCTTCTGCGCCGATATCCGGCGCCTGATCTTTGATGATCTCAATCTTTTTCGGAATCACCGTCGGCGCCACCATCTTCTGCGGAGCCTGGACGATCACCCTCTTAATAACCTCGGTCTTCGGCGGAGGTGGAGGTGGCGGCGGAGGCGGCGGCGGAGCGACCAGGAACGTGCTCAACATCGCCTGCGGCAACGCCTCCGTGTAGATCAACGGAATTAGAATCAGTACGCCCACGACGAGAATCTGGAGGATAGCCGCGAGAGTAACGCTCCACGATTTGTGCGTCCGGTTTCCGTGGGCGCTTGAAACGACCATTTGATCGAACATAGCCTATCTCCTTGCGGCAGCGGGCACGCGCTTTCCGGCTGCGGATCCGGCGCGAACCGCCACTCCCTTCCCCCCGCTGAACTTGTTCCAAACCACCACAATTGGTGCGGCAATGCCAAAACTGGAGTACGTTCCTACCACAACTCCGATGACCATGGCAAAGGAGAATGCTCGCAGCACCTCTCCTCCCAGAAGGTACAAAACCAAAACGGTCAGGAAAGTCAATCCGCTCGTTAGGATCGTGCGGGAAAGCGTCTGATTGATTGACTTGTTGATGATTTCCGGAAATGATTCCCGCCGCATCAAGCGGAGGTTCTCACGGACGCGGTCGAAAATCACGATCGTGTCGTTCATCGAATAGCCGACGAGCGTGAGCAGTGCGGCAATTACCGTGAGCGAAATCTCATAATGAAATAGAGAAAAGAATCCAAGAGTAATCAGAACGTCGTGGAACACGGCGATTACCGCCGCCGCGCCGTACACCCACTCGAACCGGATCGCGACGTACACCAGCATGCCCGCCAAGGCGTACATCGTGGCCCAGAATGCCTGGCTGCGCAGTTGTGCGCCGACGGTGGGTCCAACGGTCTCGGCATTGCGGACGGTAAAATCGCTCAATGCGTAGTCGTGTTGCAGCGTGCGGGTCACTGCGGACGTCACGCCCGGAACATTGCTCAGTTGATCGAAATCTGTAACGATGCCGTCATGCTGCGAGTCGCGCGCGGAGGTAATCGCGTTGGCAAGCTGCGTGTACCGGCCCGCGGCATTTACGCCGAGCAAGAGCGGATCCTTCTGTAATAGGTCGGCAGCCAGAGCCGACGCGCTCGCGGCGTTGAAGTCGGGCCGGCCCGAAGTGTCGGTGCCGAATGTCTTGTGCAAGACGTTTAAGATTTCTTGCTTGCCAGCGTCGAGCGTATCTTCGTTTGTCGTTTCCGCGAGTCCAATCATTACATCGTTCCGAGAGCCGAGGCTGTTGGAGTCACTGATTGTCTGGATAGAGCTGTTCTTCAAGCCTGCGTCGGCAAGGCCCTTTCGAATCCGCTGAACTGGCGGGGGGCCAGAGAACCGGACGTACACAAGGGTGCCGCCGCGGAAGTCGATTCCATAGGTCATTCCGCCGTGGCGCCAGATAGAGATCCAGCCGATCGCCAGAAGTATCAGCGACAGAGTAACGAAGTACTTTGCCTTGCCCATCCAATCGATGTTTACGTCGTGAAAAAATTCCATGCCGAGTTTTATCCGTCTGTTTTTGACACCACCGAAGGCCGGTTTGTTCCCAGAACAGAATCGCCAGCCAAGGCAGCATCCATTGGGTTTACGAGCCTAAAGAACACCGTCGTATTAAATGCTAAGCTCCGCTTGGCGCTCCATATGCGCGAGATGATAGTCAAATATTGCTCGCGAGACGTAGATCGACGTAAACAGGTTGGCAATCAAGCCGATCACCAAGGTTACGGCGAAGCCCTTCACCGGACCGGTACCGAAGATAAAGAGAAAGGCGCACGAAACAAGCGTCGTCACGTGAGTATCGATAATCGTCAAAAAGGCCCGGTCGAAGCCTATGTCCACCGCCGGGGCAGGCGCCTTGCCGGCCCGTAACTCCTCTCGAATGCGTTCAAACACCAGCACGTTAGAGTCGACACCCATGCCAATAGTCAAGATAACTCCGGCTATGCCAGGCAGCGTCAAGACGGCCCCGGACCACGCCATGAAGGCCACAAGGATCACCAAGTTCAGCAACAGGGCCACGACGGCATTGACACCGGAAAGTCGGTAATAGATCACCAGGAAGATCATAACCACTATCAGGCTGCCGACCGATGCGCGCACGCCTTCGCGGATCGAGTCCGCCCCCAGTGACGGCCCCACCGTCGCCTCTTCCAGATACCGGATCGGCGCGGGCAGAGCTCCTGCGCGTAAAACAAGTGCCAGATCCTGTGCTGACTGCTGGCTGAAGTTCCCTTCTATCTGCCCACGGTCGTCAATGCGACCGTTGATCGTCGGAGCCTCATCAACTTTGTTGTCCAGCACAATTGCCAACCGTTTCCCGATATTCGTCTCAGTAAAAGGTCCAAATCGGGCGGCCGCAGCCGACGACAACTCGAAATCGACCTCGTATTGGCCAGGATTGTTGGTGCTAGGAGTCGGCGTCGCTCCGCGCAGGTCTTGCCCAGTGACGATCGGCGCGCGATCCACGAGGTAGTAGACCTCAGACTGATCGGTCGTGGCACCTTCCGGTTTTCCCGGAAGGATTTGGCTGTCCGGGGGCAATACGCCGTTGTGCGCGGCAAGCGCCGCAGCTTCAGACGGATACGCTTGATCGTCGGCCAGAAGCTTCAGTTCCAGTTGGCCACCGGCCTGGATCACAGCCTTCGCCTCCGTCGGGTCGCCTTCGCCAGGCAACTGAACGAGAATCTCGTTTTGGCCGCTCGGCCCGGTGACCGCGATCTGCGGCTCTGTCAGTCCCAGAGCATTGATACGGCGTGTGATCGTCTCAAGAGCCTGGCTCATCACCTGCGAATGGAGGTCAGCCACGGAAGAAGGCTTCATGGTCAAGAGGTAGCTATTTTGCGCGCCGGCCGCTGGTGCCACGCTCCAGTCTCCAAACTGATTGTTTACAATGTCCTGGAACGCGCTGTATGAGTCGGGGTTGATGTTGCGAATCGAAATATGAGTATCGTCCACGCGGCGGATTTCGCCGGTTGGTGAAAGGACATTCTTGCTCTGCAACTGCTTGCTGAGGTCATCGACAGCCTCGTCGCAGCGCTGGCCGATGGCCTTATCGACTTCAACCTGCAGAACGAGATGGCTGCCGCCCTTCAAATCCAAACCGAGCGTGATTCGCTTGGCAAGGTTTTGCGCCACCTGCGAAACCGACGTGGGAAACGATGGCAGCCCGAGAACGCCGTAGATACACAGCACCACCACGGTGGCGATGAAGATAAACTTCCATTTGAGCTGAGATGTCATGCGGACCGCTAACTCTCCTTGGCGTCTGGCTGCAACCCGGAAATCGCGCTGCGAGAAATTTTGATTTTCACCTGATCGGCGATGCGCAGCTGGACGCTATCGCTTTCAAGCCCGACGATCGTTCCGTAGATACCGCCGTTGGTGATCACCTTGTCGCCGTTTTTCAGATTCTTCAGCATCTCCGCGACCTTCTTCTGACGCTTCTGCGCGGGCAGAATCATGATGAAGTAGAAAAAAACGATTAGTATGATGATCGGGAGAAAGAACGTGTAACCACTTGGTTGCGACGAGGCCTGTAAAGCGAGGACAAGCGTCCCCGACGTGGCTATTGTACCAGACATTTTTATTTTTCCCGCCGCCCCTCGCCTGCCAGGACAAGCAGGCTGCCGACCCCTTCGCCGAAGACGCTGACCCGCTTCGCTCCCAGCGCCCGCTAGGGTGGCTTATCTGAGGCGTGCCTGAAGGTCAGACCGGAACCTTTCCAGGTTCCCAAAACGGATAGCCTCCCGAATTTTCCGCATAGTGTCAAGGTAAAAGTAAAGGTTGTGGTGGGTGTTCAGAATGAGGGCAAGAAATTCTCCGGTGGAATACAGATGCCGCAAATAGGCCCGGGAGTACCTGCGGCATACGGCGCATCCGCAATTCTCGTCGAGCGGGCGCGGATCGCGCGCGTATCGAGCGTTCTGAATCAATACGCGTCCCTGCGACGTGAATAAACATCCGTGCCGCGCGCTACGGGTCGGCAGGACGCAGTCCATCATGTCAATTCCCAAGGCGACGTAATCCACGATTTGTTCGGGCTTCCCGACGCCCATCAGATAACGCGGCTTTTCCGCTGGCAGCACGGACGCCGCCGCCTGAGTCATTTCGCAGGTGAGCGAATGCGATTCGCCCACCGCCAGCCCGCCGATCGCATAACCTGGGAATTCGAAGAGCGCCAGCGATTCTGCGTTTTCGCGGCGGAGGCGCGCATGGGTTCCCCCCTGCACGATTCCAAAAGCGGCCTGCCGGGCGGGATCGCCGTACCGCTGAAAATAAACGCGCGAACGCCGCGCCCATTCGAGCGTGCGCCGCGCTGCATCCCGTGCACACGCCTCTGTCGATGGCGCTTCGATGCATTCGTCCAGCACCATGCAGATGTCCGATCCGAGCGCGATCTGAATTTCCAGCGATTTTTCAGGCGACAAAAAATGCTCCGAGCCGTCGATGTGCGAACGGAACGTTACGCCCTCGTCGGTCACTTTGCGCAACGCACTGAGGCTGAAGACCTGAAACCCTCCGGAATCGGTCAGAATCGGGTGCGGCCAGGACATGAACCTGTGCAACCCGCCCATTTCGCGGATCACTTCGTGACCCGGACGGAGATATAAGTGGTAGGTATTGGCCAGCAGGATCTGGACGCCGAGCGACTCCAAGTCCTCCTGCGTCTGACCCTTCACCGTAGCGGCTGTGCCCACCGGCATGAACGCCGGCGTCTCGATGATCCCGTGAGGTGTGGTCAATCGCCCCAAGCGCGCGCCGCTCGGATCGGTGGCGAGGACTTCGAAGCGAAATGCCATCCGCGAGAGTCTATCAGGAGAAGGCTGCGGTCGCTCCAACCTTGATCAGCACGTAGACAAGCCAGACGACGAATATCGACACGAACGCTTTCGCCGTCGTCAGCTTTCGCGGTGCGGCAACGCCGAATCCGATTGCCATCAGGAACATTTCCCAGAACGTGAAAATATCGACAGAGCTCAGTAGCATGACCTTCCACCTAGCGACGTCGCTTGAAATAAACGCACTGGCATTCGCAGCCACAATGTTCTGCAGGTCCACCGTGGCCGGATCTTTTAACGAGATAACGACGATCCCTAGCAAGCCCGAAATAATTCCCGGCACCCAGGCATACGAGACAATGCTCAACGCGGTCTTGAATTTGATCTGCGTGCCATGCACCAAGTTGAATATCGCCAAAAAGATGGCCGCCATAATAATTATGGCCAGCGGCACGACCACGGCTACCTCACCATAGACAAACGGAGGCGTGTACTTCAGTGCGACTGCCAATTGCTGCTGCTGTTGCTGCGACGTCAACTGCTGGAACCGCGAGTTGGATTCCATCTGCTTTTGCAAGTAGGGAGGCCAGCCACCGCGCTGATCGAAAATTCCGACTACGACAACGGCTAATAGGATCAATACCACGATCGGAAGCCACCAAGTAGGGCGCCGTACGATCGATTGGAACGTTGCCTTAGGGCTGAACAACACTCCAAAGATCCGCGCTACCGAATTTGACTCGGTTTCCGGAGCTTGCGCCGGCGAAGTGCTCGTGCTGGCCATATATTCCTCCAATCGAGGGATTCGGGATGGCTTGCTGGCAGATTGTACGCAAGGTGCGCCGAGAATGTTACAAGGGGTTTTTTGCGTCGGGCATAGCCTAGCGGCTTAGGACGCGGGTGACATTGGGCGAGACCAGTTCGTAGCGAACCCCTCGCCATCGCGTTCGCCGGCTAAGTAGCGAAGAAACGAAATTCCATGAGAAGAGGAATGGAACAACCGGAGCCAGCGCCGGCCAAGCCCAGCTCCATTGACTGAGCTGCGCCTTCCACTCCGGCAACATTTCTCCTACAGCGATCGTGCGGATCGCCCCCTTCATTGCGGCGAGGAGCGGAACGATAAGCGCGATCAAGATCAAATTGAACCAGGGATCGCCCGTCACCATGCTGGCGAGAATCACGAATCCGGCGTATATCATCGTGACGGAATAGGCCAGATGCATTGCCAAGCCCGTCCAGCGCTTCGGCGAGTACACCCGCGTTAACAGGATCTGCCGGTTCGTGAACTCCAGCAGGGCCGATCCAGTCCACGGATGCAGCGTCGGGGCCATGCACTCGGGGCAGAAGACGATCGGTCGTCCAGCCGATTCGAGCGCATTGGTGAGCGCGAAATCGTCACTCACCGCCCCGTTCCAGAATTCTAGAACGTTCGCATCGTCGAATGTCTTTCTGCGGATGGCCGTGCCGCCTCCCCAGCAAAAATTCGAGCGTGAGTGCCCGAACAGAGTGGCGATTGCAGCATTCCAGGTGGACGCCATCGCGCTCGCAAATCCGCCCTCGCCCATCCGCCGGCTGGGAATGATCCAGCGATAGGCCGTCGTCGCACCAACGCGCGCATCCTGCAGCGGCGCCACGATTTTCGCCAGCCAATTGCGGCTTAGCCGCACATCCGTATCGACGAAAACAAAGACCTCGAATTTCTCGGGCAGCGACTCAACCGCGCGCCGCAGGTTAAACACCTTTTCGCCGCAGTTTTCCGGCGGCCCAGCGATCACAACGTGCACCGGCCGCTGGCTCGTGGTCTTAATTTTCTCAATAGTTTTCAGGGCAGGATCAAGGCTAGTAGCGAGCGAAAAGTAGATTTCGTAGTTCGCGTAATCAAAGCGCGTAAGCGCGGCGAGGTTTTCCTCCAGGCCAGGCTCGGAACCTTTGCAGGGACAGATTACGGCCGTCATAGGCGCATAAAATCCCGCGTGCGAGCCGAGCCGCTTCCGCACCATCTGGTACCAGACGAATCCGTCCCAGAGCGAATAGAGGCCCATCGCAATCTGCAAAATGATGAGTAGGTAGAAGAGGGCGAGCACGAGCCGAGAATAACAAAACCAGCGCCAAAGCGGCCATTCACCCGCGAGTGAGGTGCTAGGTTTGCACCGGGGCGTTGCTTGACCGGTTCCCGGCACCGAAGGTAGGATCGCGTTACTTCATTTGATCGAGGTGCCGTATGGCCACTTCTGCCCCGCAGCCAATCAACGAACAAAAACTCCACGATTTCGTGATGAAAGGAATCGTCGAGATGGGCGCGTCTCTCAATGCGGCTCTCATCGTCATTGGCGATAAGCTCGGCCTCTACAAGGCAATGGCTGGGCTGGGTGCGGTCGACTCGGCCGAATTGGCTGCAAGGACTGGAACTCACGAACGCTACGTTCGCGAATGGCTTGCCGCGCAAGCCGCCGGAGGATTCGTCGAGTACGATGCGGCAACGAACTGTTTTACACTTCCACCAGAAAACGCCATGGTCTTGGCGGACGAGAACAGCCCTGTGTTTCTGCCTGGGGCTTTCTACGTGGTATCTGCATGTCTAAAGGACGAAGGAAAAATCACCGAGGCATTCCGAACGGGCAAAGGGGTCGGGTGGCACGAGCACGATGAATGCCTCTATCCTGCGACCGAGCGCTTCTTCCGCCCGAATTATCGCACTCACTTGATTGCCAACTGGATTCCAGCTCTCTCAGGCGTAGAAGCTAAATTGGAAACAGGAGCGCGCGTCGCGGACATCGGCTGCGGCTTGGGAACCTCCACAATTTTGATGGCGCAGGCCTATCCGAAGGCTATTTTCACGGGATTCGACTATCACCCGGAGTCCATCCAATTGGCACGTGAGGCAGCCGCCCGGGCCGGCGTCTCCGACCGCGTCACTTTCGAAACTGCAAAAGCCAAGGAGTTCCCTGGTACGGACCATTACGATTTCGTCACATTTTTCGATTGCTTGCACGACATGGGCGACCCAGAAGGCGCAGCGAGACACGTGCGACAGGCGCTCCGCCCGGATGGAACCTGGATGATCGTGGAACCCTTCGCCAACAACAAACTTGAAGAAAATTTGAACCCAATCGGCCGCGCGTTCTATGCCGCATCGACAATGCTTTGCACTCCAGCGTCTCTGTCGCAAGAAGTGGGCCTGGCGCTCGGAGCGCAGGCTGGCGAGCAGAAGTTGGAAAGCCTCTTGCATGCGGCGGGATTCACGCGCGTCCGGCGCGCGGCAGAAACCCCGTTCAATATTGTCCTGGAAGCGCGACCCTAGCGGAAAATCGGTCGTCAATTCGCCCGGCGGCGGGAAAACACAACTCGCAGCACGCGATCAGCAGCCACGTTGAGTTCCAATTCGAATTTCGCAGCTTCGTGGCGGGCCTGCTCCATCAACGAAGGATCGAGCAGCAGTCCAACGCGGTCCACGAACGGCCCTGCAATAGCAAGCCGTCGGCTAGCTCCCGACATCAACCGTCCTTCATGTGTTTTCAGCGTTTCGTAGAGTTCCAGGTCCCGCCAAAATTCCTGCGCGTCCTCCTCGCTCCAACGCATGGCCTGTCCGAGAGCCACGAAAAATTCCTCGCGAAATAAATCCAGGAACGGAATTGCGAGTTCCAACTCGGGGTGTCTTTTCCGCGCCACGGCCCCCGCGTTCTTTCGCCCCGTTTTCTTCCGCTTTCTCGGGGTTCGAACGGTCACGTTAACCTTCAGGCGCGCCGGCAGCGCGGCTTCGATGCGGAGCACCATGACCAAAATTGCTTCGCGGCGAATTCGCGAAAGTTGTTCCCGGTATAGAAATGGATGGTCTGCGCGGCCCGGACGCCGGTATTTGGCAGCGTACATGTCGAGAAAGCGCGCGACCATTTCGTCGCGGTCCAGCGCCGAAAGCAATAGCCCCGCCGTCTCCCGCGCCCGCACCGCCAATTCTCGAGGACGATACGGCATCGACTAAGCTGTACGCGATTGCGTCGCGCGCCGCAACTGGAAACGCTCGCGCGTGCCTAGAAAAGAAAAGGCCCGAACCTGGCGTTCGGGCCTTTCGGCTTACACGTTTGCTTTTCGCGTTAGTGCACCGGGCTCGTGAACGGTCGGTCGTCGCTTCGCGGACCGCTTTTCGACGGCCGCACTGGTTCCTCGAACTTGCCCAGGGCAATTTCGAGCACCTGATCCACACTGCGAACGAAGTGGATCTGCACGTCTTGTAGCACGTCGGGGGGTAAGTCTTCTTTTACGTTCGGCTCGTTCTCGGAAGGCAGAATCACCTCGCGGATTCCCGCCCGCTTGGCGCCGAGCACCTTCTCCTTCACCCCGCCAATCGGCAGAACTACGCCTGTGAGCGAGATTTCTCCCGTCATCGCCACTCGCGGCCTTACCGGGCGCCCAGTGAGCAGGCTCACCAGCGCTGTGACCATCGCGATGCCAGCAGATGGACCGTCCTTCGGAATCGCTCCCGACGGAACGTGAATGTGCAAATCGTACTTGCGGAAGAAGTCGGCGTCGATGCCGTAGTGCTCGGAGTTCGCGCGAACCCACGTCAATGCGGCTCGCATGGACTCCTGCATCACTTCGCCCAGGTGCCCGGTCATGGTGAACTGCTTGCCGCCGCGCATCTTGCTCGCCTCGATGAACACGATGTCGCCGCCCACGGGCGTCCACACCAGCCCGACCGAAACTCCGGGTTTCTGTACCCGCTCTTCCACTTCTTGTTCAAGCCGGAACTTCGGCACGCCAAGGACTTCGCGAACTACGTCTGGCGTGACGATGAGTTTATCTGTCTTCCCTTCCGCCATGCGCCGCGCCTGCTTGCGCACCAGCGTCGCAATTTCCCGCTCCAGGTTGCGCACGCCCGCCTCACGCGTGTAGTGGTGAATCAGATCGTGCAGGGCCTCTTCGGTGAACTCGATCTGCTCGCCGAGCGTGAGGCCGTGCTCCTTGGCCTGGCGCGGAATAAGGAACCGGTTCGCGATCTGCACCTTATCGACCTCGGTATAACCCGGGAGCTCGATGATTTCCATCCGGTCGCGCAGTGGCTCCGGAATCGGATCGAGCCAGTTCGCGGTCATTACGAAGAGTACCTTCGATAGATCGAATGGCACGTCGAGATAATGATCGCGAAAGGTGGAGTTCTGCTGCGGATCGAGCACTTCCATGAGCGCCGCCGACGGATCGCCACGGAAATCCCGGCCGAGCTTATCGACCTCGTCCAGCATGAGTACGGGATCCATTGTCTCTGCCCGGCGAATGCCCTGGATAATCTGTCCCGGCAATGCGCCGATGTAGGTGCGCCGGTGACCGCGGATTTCCGCCTCGTCATGCATTCCACCCAGCGAAATGCGCACGAATTTGCGCCCCGTCGCGCGGGCAATCGACTGGCCTAGCGAAGTCTTGCCGACTCCGGGCGGCCCGACGAAGCAGAGAATCGGCCCCTTCATTCCCGGTTGGATTTTCTTCACCGCCAAATAGTCGAGCAGCCGCTGCTTCACCTTTTCGAGGTCGTAGTGATCTTCATCGAGAATGGTTTGCGCCTTCGTGATGTCGATCTCCTGCTCGCTGGTAGCGGAAGTCTTGCTCCACGGCAGGGCAGTCATCCACTCCAGGTACGTCCGCGAAACCATGTATTCGGCCGAAGCAGGCGTCATCTTCGAGAGGCGCCTTAGCTCCCGTTCGCACTCTTTCTTCGCCTCCGCGGACATTCCCGATTCTTCGACCTTCTTTCGGAGCTCTTCGACCTCCGACTGTCCGTCGTCGGACTCACCTAACTCCTTCTGGATTGCCTTCATCTGCTCGCGGAGCAAGAACTCGCGCTGGCTTTGGCTCACCTGCTCCTGCACCTGCTCGTGAATCTTGTTGCGCAGTTGCAGCACTTCCTTCTCTTTGGTCAGTTCGCCAATAAGCGTTTCCAGCCGCTTGCGAACGTTGAACGTTTCAAGCAACTCCTGGCGCACCATCGTATTGAGCGACGGCAGCGTGGCCGCTACAAAGTCCGCCAGTCGCGACGCCGTATCGATATTCATCGCCTCCGTTTGCAGATCATCGGAAAGCTGCGGCGAACGCGCCACCACCTCGCGAAAGAGCTCTTGGACGTTGCGCTCAAGGGCTGTTAGCTCCGCGTCGTGTTGGTCTTCCGTATCGGGCTCGGAGTTCACGCGCGCTCGCAGAAACGGCTTCAGGCCGACTACCTCCTGCACGCGAATGCGCTGCAGCCCTTCCAGAAACGCAACCACGTTTCCGTTGGGCATGCGCACCATTTTGTGAACCTTCGCCAACGTACCCACGCCATGGAGGTCCGACCCCGTCGGCGCTTCGACCCGTGGGTCCAGCTGCGCTACCACGCCCAGCAATTTCTCCTGTCCTTCCAGTGAATCGAGCAGGGCGAGCGAGCTTTCGCGGCCCACCGGCAGCGGCATCACCGCGCCAGGAAACAGAACCGTGTCGCGAACCGGAAGAATGGGAAGTTCTTCTGGAACGTTTTTAATTGCTGTCACATTGCCCCCTTTGGCTGGCCTCCCCCAATAGAGGAAAGACTCAGCCTGAACAGCTTATTATCGGCTGCCCGAAAACTTAGATGCAAAATCGACCAAAAGGATTTGGGTAGATTCGCATGTCAGTGTTAACAAATATGAGTATATTGCACTAATGTTCCAATTTCTAATCGAACGTTTGTTTATGTTCTTCTCTAAGCATCTTAAAAACAGCGATGTAGCTAGGACTGGCCACGCAAGTCCACTACCCGTTCCCTGATAAGCTGCAGGGCGGCCTCCCGCGTCGTGACCGTTCCGTCTAGCTGAGCCTCCTCAACAGCCTCCAGGAGCGACTTGAACTGTGGGCCGGGCCATAAGCCCAAAGCAATCAAGTCATCACCGGAAATGAGCCTTGGCGGCCGTACCTCCTCCGGCGGTGTTTCCTCTAAGAAGCGCTTCACGAACTGATAGTTTTCCAAATGGCCGTGGCTCGATGAACAGTCCAACCGATGCAGCTCAAGATGCTCGCCGAACTGTTCCAGCCGCACGAACCTCTTTAGCGTAGGCCGCCGCATCTGTAAGACGTCCTTGAACCGCATGTGATTGGCCACAAGCGCGGCAATTTGCGCCGTCTCGTCATTTGAAAACCGGTACCGGCGGCAGATGTCTTCAGCAATACGCGTACCGACCTCCGCGTGCTCGTCAAATCGTATCCTACCGTCCGGTCCGGACGGCGGAGTAAAGGTAGGCGGCTTTCCTACGTCGTGCAGAAGCACGCCCCAGGAGAGTGTTGGCGAGCAGCCGGCGGGCAGATTCTCGATCATTCGCAGCGTGTGCACCCATACGTCGCCCTCGGGATGGTATTGTGGCGGCTGTTCCACGCCCTTCATTCTCGCTACCTCGGGCAGAAGTTCCGGAAGAAGCCGAGTCTCGTCTAGCAGCTCAAATGCTAGGCGTGCCGAACCCTCGGTAAGGAGCTTCGTCAATTCGTCACGCAAGCGCTCGGGCGAAACCTGATGAATCTTCGGCGCGAGTTTCGCGATCGCGGCAAACGTCTGCGCTTCAATTGCGTAGCTGAATCGCGCGGCAAACCGGACAGCTCGCACCATCCGCAGCTTGTCTTCCTGGAAGCGGTCATCCGCGCGTCCGATCGCGCGAATGATTTTCGCCTTCAAATCATCGCGCCCACCCACGTAATCGAGCACATCCCCAGTGGCTGGGTCGAGCAGCAGCGCGTTGATCGTGAAGTCCCGCCGCTTCACGTCTTCCTGCGCCGACGGCGTGTACACTACGCGATCCGGGTGGCGGCCATCGGAATAGCCGATGTCCGACCGGAACGTCGCTACTTCTACCTGCGGCGAATCCGCTTCGCGCTCATCTTCCAATACGATAATCACGCCAAACTGCGCGCCGACCGCGAGACTGCGAGGAAACAACTGCTGCACCTTCTCCGGCGTTGCGTCCGTTGACACGTCGTAGTCGGCTGGTTCTCGCCCGAGCAAGATGTCCCGCACGCATCCGCCGACCAGGAACGCCTGATAACCGGCATCGCGGAGCCTGAGGCAAATCTTTTCGGCGAGTTGGCGCGCCTCGTTCATTTTGGCCTTCCGTCTTCGCGCCGACCGCGGCTCTCGAGGGACCCGCCCAGCTGCACTTTTTCGAATCCAAACTTATCG
>JASHWB010000024.1 GCA_030044295.1 Candidatus Acidiferrales bacterium | reverse complement strand
CTCGAATCGTTCGAATTCCTGAAGCAGAATGCGGCGGAGGACCGCGAGTTCAACGCGGCGATGAGCGCGCTGACCGAGCAATTCGCGCCCGCGGTGCTGGAAGCGTACGACTTCGGAGACCTCGGCACAATTGCCGATATCGGCGGCGGGCACGGAACTTTATTGTGCGCGATTTTGAAAAAGCATTATGGGCTGCGCGGGATCGTGTTCGATGCGCCGCATGTGACCGCGCGGGCCACGCCGTGCATCGCGTCGGCGGGACTGGGCGAGAGGTGCAAGGCGGTCGGCGGGAATTTTTTCGAGTCGGTTCCGGCGGCCGATAGCTACATTATGAAATCGGTGATCCACGATTGGGACGATGAGAGCGCGATTGGAGTGCTTCGTAAATGCGCCGCGTCGATGCGGAGCAAAGCGGGCAAAGTACTTTTGCTGGAGATGGTCTTGAGGCCGGGAAACGACCCCGACTTGGGCAAGTGGGTCGATTTGGAAATGCTGATGATGGCGGGCGGGCGAGAAAGAACAGAAACGGAGTTCGCCGACCTGCTGAGCCAAGCCGGCTTGCGCCTGACGCGAGTGGTTCGAACGAAGTCGCCTATGTGCGTGATTGAATCGGTAAAGGCATAGCGCCGGGCCGCGGCTGGGAGGCTGGGCAGTCGCCCGGGCACGCACCTTCGATTCCGGAGAGATCCTTCGCTGCGCTCAGGATGACAATCGCAAACCAAGAGCTGGGCGCCACACATTCTCCGAGTTGCGATAGCACGGCCAGAGAGCGGCGACCGTCCTAGTGCTGATTCTTGCGCCACTGCCAATACTGGTTCTGCTCGTCCTGGCTGCGCTTGCGGTAGTCCTTGTGCTGGCGATGAGTTTGGTGCTCCCAGTTGTTGTAATAGGTGACTTCGGCGTGATTCCAGTTGTGATAGGTGCCGTCGTCGGGGTCATAGACGCGGTATCCGCGCTCGGCGCAGCCGATGAGCGCTACCGGCGCGGTGAGAAGAGAGGCGAGCACGAGGTGAGGCACAGCGCGTTTCCAGATTCGGATCATGTGGTCTTCTCCTTGTTGGGCTGAGCGGGGCCCTTTCGGTTAGATGCCGGCGGTAGCGGAGTTATTACAAGCGTACGGCATTTGCCGGGGGCGCAACTGCGGGGTTGCCCGGCGGCAGGCTAGGTGCGCTTCCCGAAAAAATCAGTCTCGACGGAGGAGAAGCGCGAAGAGAGATTCTTCGTCGCTGCGCTCCCCAGAATGACAATTTTTGTAGCGCGAGGGCAAAAACGGAGATGGCTTAGCGCCAGCCGTTGCGTTCGCGCAGCGCGGTGATGTGGGCCACGTGGTGGCGTCCATGCCAGGCGTATTGGGCGAGGAGAAAATCCACGGTGCCGCGCCCCCACTCCGGATGGCGGAAGGTGCGCGCGCAATCGGCGGGCGTGAGCGAACGCAGCAGCAGAACCCAGCGCTGGTGCAGATTTTCGAGCAGCGCGAGCGAAGTTTCCACGGGAGTGTCGCGCGAATCGGGAAGCTGGGCCCACAAATTTTCCTCGTAGGTTTTGATAGCCGGCTCGTCTTCGGTGAGCGCCAGTTTGAAGCGTACATACGAATTGATGTGGCTATCAGGAAGATGGTGAACGAGCTGGCGAACGGTCCAACCGCCAGGGCGATAGGGAGTGTCGAGCTGCGCAGGAGAGAGTCCGCGGATCGCCCCGGAGAGACGCGCGGGAGTTTCGGCGATCGCGTCAATGCAATTGCGACGCTGATCGGGTGTGAGCGGAGCAGCGGGAGCCTGGAATTTTCCGATGGGATAGCGCAGATCGGTCTCCATCCAATCGCCTCCTGAGGACCTAGTAGCGAGCAAGTTTGAATCTTAACTGGTTGCGTTACGATCAAGAAAATTCAAAATGGCCCGGCACGGCGAGCCTGGAAAACTTGCGTGCTACAGCGCCAGTTCCATGTAAAGCGCCTCCAGCATCGGATTATGACAGTAGGGTGGAATCTGGCTAAATCCGACGCGGTGATACAGCGCGATGGCATCCTGCATCGACGACGCGACGGTGTCGAGGCGCATGCGCCGGTAGCCGATCGCGCGCGCTTCGGCGATGACTCGATCGACGAGCAGCTTGCCAGCGCCTCGGCCGCGATGCGCAGGCTGCACGTAAAGGCGCTTCATCTCGCAGATGACGTCTTGCAAGTTGCGAAGACCGACGCAACCGACCGCGATAGCAGAATCGTGCGCGAGCAGCAGGCGGCCCGATGGCGCGGCGTACGCCCCGGGCAGGCCCTTGAGTTCTTCCTCGAATCCTTGAAAGCAGAGGCTGAAGCCGAGCGAATGGGCATACTCGAGAAAGAGGTGGCGCGCCTCCTGGATGTGCTCCGGAGCGGAAGCTTGCGTCACAGCGATAGCATTGGCAGAAACATTCATGGTTGAGACAAGCGCGTCCGCGGGATCTCGCAGCGCCAGCCCGCGCGTGAGACAACTCTCGCGCTGAGGCATTGGCACGGCAAGGTCCAAATTGGCGGGACGGCCTTGCGGCTACTGTGGCGCGGCGATGCGGGCAGAGGGCGCGATGAAGAGAGATGCTTCGCTTCGCTCAGCATGACATTCGCTTGGGTTGATGGCCAGTGCAGCAGGGAGCGTGATGAAGCGAGATGGCTACCTGGGCGGCGGGCAGGCTTTTCTTCGCCTGCCACAGCGAGCAAGCTCAGCATGACATTTATTTAGGTTGGCTGCGGGCTAGCCGCGGCCCGGACGGGATTTGGCGGCTTCGTAGAGCGGCGAGAGTTCGCGAAGACGCTTGACGGTTTCGACGACGCGCGCGGCGACGTAGTCGACATCTTCCGCGGTGTTGAAGCGACCAAGGCCGAAGCGAATCGAGCTATGCGCGAGTTCTTCGGGAACGCCGAGCGCGCGGAGGACGTGGCTGGGCTCAAGCGTCGCCGAGGTGCATGCGGAGCCGCTTGAGACGGCGACGTCGTTGATGCCCATGAGCAGCGCGTCGCCCTCGACGGCGGCGAAGCTGAGATTCAGATTATTCGGCAGGCGATGCTCCATCGAGCCGTTGATCGTGGTGTCTTCCAGGCGGCTGAGGATAGCGTCTTTTAGCTTGTCGCGCAGGGCGGCGAGGCGCGTGCTTTCTTGCGTCGTTTCCCTGGCGCAGATTTCGCAGGCTTTTCCGAGTCCGACGATTCCCGGGACGTTGAGCGTGCCGGAGCGCAGGCCGCGTTCGTGGCCGCCGCCATCGATCATCGGCGCGAGTTGCACGCGCGGATTTTTGCGGCGAACGTAGAGCGCGCCGACGCCCTTGGAGCCGTATAGCTTATGCGCGGAAATGGAGAGCAGGTCGATGCCGTCGCGCTCGACGTCGACGGGAATTTTGCCGATGGCCTGCACTGCGTCCGTGTGGAAGAGCACGCCAGCCTGTTTGGCGATCTTGCCGATTTCGGCGATGGGCTGCAGCACACCGATTTCGTTGTTGGCGTACATGATCGAGATGAGGATGGTTTTGGGCGTGATGGCGCGGCGCAGATCGTCAAGACTGATTCGGCCGTCGCTTGCGACCGGCAGATAGGTGACTTCACAGCCGTTGGATTCCAGGCGCTTGCAGACGTCGAGCACGGCCTTGTGCTCGGTGGCCTGCGTGATGATGTGATTGCCCTTCGAGCGATGAAATTCGGCGACGCCTTTGAGCGCCAGATTGTCCGATTCGGTGGCGCCGCTGGTGAAGACGATCTCTTTGGGCGAGGCGTTGATCAGGCGCGCGACCTGGCCGCGCGCGTTTTCGACGGCTTCCTCGGCCTTCCAGCCGAACTCGTGATTGCGGCTGGCCGCGTTG
>JASHWB010000315.1 GCA_030044295.1 Candidatus Acidiferrales bacterium | reverse complement strand
GGAATGTGCCGGATCGTCAGCGCGTTGCCGGGCAGAATGTCCGCGCCCTCGCCGTTCTGCACCGTCATGCCAACCTCGAGACCGACAGGGTGCAGGATGTAGCGCTTTTCGCCATCCGCGTAGTGCAACAGAGCGATGCGCGCCGAGCGGTTCGGATCATATTCGATGGCCGCCACCTTGGCCGGGATTCCAATCTTGTCCCGCCGGAAGTCAATGGCGCGATAGCGCCGCGTGTGCCCACCGCCGCGGTGCCAGATGGTGACTTCGCCGTGCGCGTTGCGCCCGCCCGTACGCTTCTTCGGCTCGGTCAGCGATTTTTCGGGCGTTTCCTTCGTTATATCGCTCTTGTCGAGCATGGTGAGGAATCGCCGCGACGGTGTGTACGGCCGAAATGTTTTCAGTGCCATCGTTCTGTGCCTCTTGCCTCTATCCTGACTACAGGTTCTCCGCGTACTCGATCATTTTCTCGCCGGGCGCCAGCTTTACGTAGGCCTTCTTCCAGTCGCTGCGGAAGCCTTCGGCGCGTCCCCGGCGGCGCATTTTGCCGTGGTAAATCGCGGTGCGTACATGGTCTACCTTCACCTTAAAAATGCGCTGCACCGCTTCCTTGATCTCGGTCTTAGTGGCGTCTTTGGCCACCTGGAAGACGACGGTATGTTGCAGCTCCTTCACGCCGAGACCTTTCTCGGTGATGATCGGGCGCCGGATGACTTGATAGAGCCTGGTAGCCATCGCTTAATCCTTCTTCGCCTTGGGCTTCGCCGTTTTTTTCGCGCCGGCCGATTTCTTCGCGGCTTTGGGCGCCGCTTTCGCCGCCTTCTTCGCCGGTTTTGCAGCGGACTTGGCCGGCTTCTTTGCTTCCGCTGCGGATTCCGAGACCGCAGGCGCGGCTTGCGCCGAGCCATTCTCGGGTTTCGACGCGGAAAGCGCACCGCTCAATCGCGTGGCCGCCTCGCGCGACAGCATCAAACGGTCGTGGCGCAGCAGGTCGTACGGACCGAGACGCGCCGGCTCGACCAGCGTGACGCCTTCGATGTTCCTGCTCGCGCGCTTGAGATTCACGTTCTCACCCGCTTCAACGAGAAGAATCGTCTTCGCTTCGCCATCAAGCTTCATCAGCGCCGCGTGGAAGGGCTTGGTCTTGTGCGATTCAAGCTGCCAGCCTTCGACGACTGTGACCTTCTGCTGCGCTAGCTTCGTCGTGAGCGCCGAGCGAAGAGCGCCCAGCACCATTTTCTTCGGTAGCGAGTAGGCGTAGCTGCGCGGCTCTGGTCCGTGGACCGTGCCGCCGTGTCTCCACAGCGGCGAACGGATCGAGCCGATGCGCGCCCGGCCAGTTCCCTTCTGCCGCCACAGCTTTTTGCCGGAGCCGCTGACCTCGCTCTTGTCCTTGGTCTTGTGCGTCCCGGCGCGCAGGCCCGCAAGATGGTGCCGCACCGCCTCGTGTAGCAGGTGCGAATTCACTTCCGCGGCGAACACGTCGTCGGCCAATTCGAGCTGGCCAACCGTCTTGCCGTCCAGATTTTTCACGTCCACAACAGGCATCGTCGTCTCTTCTTCGCTTTTCAGCGGCGGCTTACTTCGCCAGCTTCGCCTTGCGAATATAAATGTAGCTGCCGGCCGCGCCCGGAACGGCTCCGCGCACCAACAGCAAATTCTCTTCCGCGTCCACTTTCACGACGCGCAAGTTCTTCGAAGTCTTGCGCTCCGCGCCCATGTGCCCGGGAAAATGCTGTCCCGGCCAGACGCGTGAGGGAAACGAACTCGCGCCGATGCCGCCCGGCGCGCGGTGGAACATCGAGCCGTGCGTCGCGTCGCCGCCGCAATAGTGCCAGCGCTTCACGCCCCCCTGAAACCCCTTGCCTTTGCTGGCGCCGCTGACGTTCACGTATTCGCCGACCTTGAAACCATCCACCAGGACGCGGTCGCCGGGCTTGGTTTCGTCCTTGGAATCCTCGATGCGCACCTCGCCGAGATAGCGCATGGGCGCAACGCCGGCCTTCT
The DNA here is from genome assembly GCA_030044295.1 of Candidatus Acidiferrales bacterium. Taxonomy (GTDB): domain Bacteria; phylum Acidobacteriota; class Terriglobia; order Acidiferrales; family UBA7541; genus Palsa-295. The sequence goes on along the minus strand of JASHWB010000315.1, from coordinate 832 downwards.
TGAAGTGCCCCGTCATGGCTTTGGTAACACGCTGCGGCTTGATGAATTCGACGAGGCCCAGCTGTACGGCGTCATATCCGTGCTTGTCCTTGCTGCGCCGCTCGACCACCACGCAGGGCCCCGCTTGCAACACGGTGCATGGAACGGCCGTGCCGTCTTCGGCGAAGACTTGCGTCATCCCCAGCTTGATTCCCAATATGCCGTTCACAGCCATTTCCGCCTCGTCCTTTGCCTAGCTGCCGCCGAAGATCCCTCGGTCACTTCGTTCCCTCGGGATGACGATCCTCGTCGGATCGTCACTTCGCTGTATGTTCGCGGCCAAAAGCTTTGATTTCCACGTCCACACCCGGCGGCAGATCGAGCTTCATCAACGCGTCCACCGTATCCGGCGTGGGTTCCAGAATGTCGATCAGCCGCTTGTGCGTGCGCATTTCAAACTGCTCGCGCGATTTCTTGTCCACGTGCGGCGAGCGCAAAACCGTCCAGCGATTGATCACCGTTGGCAACGGAATCGGTCCGGCCACGTCGGCGCCGGTCCGCTTCGCTGTATCCACAATTTCTTTCGTGGACTGATCGAGAATGCGGTGATCGTACGCTTTCAAACGAATGCGAATTTTTTCTCCGTTTGGCATGTTCTACTCGATGATCTCGGTGACGGCGCCGGCGCCGACGGTGTGGCCGCCTTCGCGGATGGCGAAGCGCAGCCCCTTCTCCAACGCCACCGGAGTGATCAGACTGATCTCCGCGCTCACGTTGTCCCCCGGCATCACCATCTCCACGCCTGCCGGCAGCTTCACGTCCCCCGTCACGTCCGTCGTCCGAAAGTAAAACT
>JASHWB010000314.1 GCA_030044295.1 Candidatus Acidiferrales bacterium | reverse complement strand
CACCGAGCGTCCCAAACTTCGACGATCACTCGGCGCGGACGCTATTGACCTCTGGATTGGTGCTCACGGTTGAGCCGATTATCGCCATCGGATCGGGCCGGCCCACAAATGCATCTGATGGATGGACCATAAAAACAAGAGATGGAGGCCTCTCGGCCCACTTTGAACACACGCTCGTCATTTCCGACGGACCACCTATCCTGTTGACTCAGTAGCCCTAACTAGCTGAAAACACGCGCTGAAAGCATACGGTCCCGTACCGCCCGCCAGATGTTCCGTGCCAACGACCTAGCGTACTTCCGTTCCGGCGGTTAGCGACTCGGGCACCCCTACTCGCGCGGCGTCTTGAGCCTCTCCTAAGCCTTCTGGCACACTCGACTGGTGCTTCCAGCGCCATTTATCGCCGCAGCCATATTCTGCTTTGGCTTAGTCATTGGCAGTTTTCTGAACGTCTGCATCGTGCGCATTCCGGGCGGAAAATCGATCGTGTCGCCACCTTCGGCGTGCCCTAAATGCGGCGCGCAAATTCGCCCCTACGACAATATTCCGGTGGTCAGCTGGCTGCTGCTGCGAGGCAAATGCCGCGGCTGCAAGACTCCAATCTCGGCGATCTATCCGACCGTCGAACTTCTCAGCGCTCTACTTTTTATCGGCTGCTATTTGGCGTTCGGGCTGACGATCGACGCGCTCAAGTGGGCCGTCTTCTCCGCGCTGATCGTGGTGCTCATCTTCACCGACCTGCGCGAGCGGATTCTTCCGGACGTCATCAACTTTTCGGGCTTCGCTGCCGGACTGGTGCTCAGTTTCTTCACATTGCCCTCGGACGGCGCCGCTGCCTGGCTCGCTCGCCATGCGCTCGGATCACCGCTTCCCCTGCCCGTGATCTCATTTGCGGATGCGCTCCTTGGCGCTGCCGTCGGCAGCAGCTTGCTGTGGCTGGTTTCCGAAGGCTATTTCCGCCTGCGTCATCGCGAAGGGATGGGACTCGGCGACGTGAAAATGATGCTTCTGATCGGGGCGTTTCTCGGACCCAAGTTGACGCTACTGACGATCCTGGCCGGGTCGCTGCTCGGCAGCATTCTGGGGCTCACGTTCATTCTTGTCAGCCGCAAAGGACGCGATTACGAACTGCCGTTCGGCACTTTTCTGGGGATCGCCGCCGTGCTGGTGATGTTCTTTGGCAGTCCAGTCGTACAGTGGTATCAGTCGCTTCTGATGGTGCGTTGATGAACACCGCAGTGATGGAACCCTCCCAATTCGAGCGTGCCGTGTGAAAACGATCGCGCCTATCCCGCATCCGCTGATTTCGCCCTCGGAAAGTATCTTGGCCGGAATCGCTCTGTTCTCCCTGATCGTGGTGGTTCTTGCGCTCATCTTCCTTGCACGCAAATACCTCCGCTCCGGGTCGTCCACCGCTTCGCAAAAGGAAGATTGGGCCGCTCCGCAGCCGACGGCTGAAAACGCGTCCGCGTTTATGACTGCTTCCATGCAGGGCGTGATCGAAAAGCTGCGGGCACAGGAGAAAGAACTGGCGCATCTGCACCTTGTCGCCCAGGAACGCGCTCAGGAGTCCGAACGGCTGACGGAAGAAGTCACTCGCAACATGCCCACCGGCCTCCTTCTGGTGAGCGCTACGGGCGCGATCAGCTCGTCAAACCCAGCGGCCGAGCACGCCCTCTGCGCGCGCGGACTGCGCTACCGTTCCTACAGGGAAGTTCTCGGCGCCGGTTCCGATCTCGCGGTGATGCTGGCGGAATGCCTGCGCGAAGGCAAAACGTTTCAACGCGCCGAAGTGGAATATCTCACCCCCGATGGCGAGGCGCGCCGGCTGGGAGTGACGATCTCGCCGATCTATCGCGGAGGACGCAAAATCGTCCGGGCTCGCGCTGAAGACCCCGAAGTCGCCGCCGACGCCAGACCGAGCGGCGCCCTTTGCTTGCTGAGCGATCTCACCGAACTCGTCGCCCTTCAAAAACAGATTCGATGGAAGGAAAATCTGGCCAACCTCGGCGAAATGTCTGCGGGCATCGCACACGAATTCAAAAACGCGCTCGCCACCGTTTCCGGATACGCACAAATGATCCGCAGCGAAGCTCCGGAGGGCGACATCCGTGAATCCGCCGGCCGCATTCTAGATCAAACGCGCTCGCTGACGCACGTGGTCACCGAATTCCTTCGCTTCGCCAAGCCGCTCGAAATTTCCTACGAAACCGTTCCGATGCAGGCGTTGGTCGAGCGAGTCGCCGCCGAATCGCAGGAAGGCGCGCCGCAATCGACGGTCGTCGCCGAAGGCTCATTCACAGACGTGCCAGGAGACGAGGCCCTGCTCCGCCAAGCGCTGGTCAATCTGGTCCGCAACGGCATCGAAGCCGCGCGCGGATCTGGCGTCGTCCCGCGCGTGACAGTATCCGGCACAATCGAAGAACTCGCCGGCCGCGACTGGCAACGCATCCGGGTAGCCGACAACGGCCCCGGTATGCCGGAGCGGGACTTGCCTAAGATTTTTCTGCCGTTTTTCACGACGAAGTCCGAAGGCACCGGCCTGGGGCTTGCCGTTGTCCAGAAGATCGCCCTGCAGCATGGCGGCAGCATCGAGGCGCGCAATCAAGCGGCGGGCGGCGGAGCCGAATTTTTACTCTGGTTACCTTTGCGGCAGGAGCCCTCGCCAGTCCTATTCCCCTCGCGGGCGGCCCGCATCTAGAATTTATATGGGGACGCCTTAGGAGGCACACATGCGAAAAACTTCGTGGTTGGCGCTGGCGGCGCTGCTCGTCGCTCCCGCGGCAATAGCCGCCCAGGAGAACTCTCCGCAATCAGCCCCGGCGCAATCCTCGCAATCGAGTCCGGCGTCCCAAACGAACTCCTCCGCAGCATCGCAGGACCCTTTGGCCGCCGCAGCCCGCAAAGCGCGCGAGCAACAGAAAAAGGCGCCCAAGGCCGCAGTCGTCTTCGACAACGATAATCTGCCGACCGGTGAAGGCGTTTCCACCGTGGGCGAAGCATCCGCGCCAGCGAAATCGGGAAAGAACGAAACCTCTCCGGACGTCAACCCGCAAGGCGATAAAGCAGCGGCGCAGTGGCAAGCCAAATTCGCCGATCTGCGTCAGAAGCTGCAGAAAGATCAGGGCGATCTCGCCGAGATGCAGAAGAAGCTCAGCCAAGAACAATTGCAGTTCTATAACGGCGATCCGCAAAAGGGCTATCAGGACGAGGCAAGCGGCCATCCCTACGGCGAGGACTACGACAAGACTAAAGCCGCCATCGACACCCAGCAAAAGAAAGTGGACGACGACCAGCAGGCTATTTCCGACGCCGAAGACGCCCTTCGCAAGGCCGGGGGCGATCCGGGATGGGAACGCTAGAAAGCGCAGGCCATGGAGCCCGTACTTCTCGTCGAGGATAAGACCGAGCTACGGGCCATGCTCCGCAAGGCATTGGAGCGCTTCGGCTATGCCGTCGACGAAGCTCCCGACGGCAGCGTCGCAATCGAAAAAGCCCGGAACCGACGTTATCAGCTGATTCTTTCCGACCTCAAACTCCCTGGGCATTCCGGCATCGACGTTCTCCGCGAAGCGAAGCGAGCCGAACCAACTATTCCCGTTATTCTGGTCACCGCCTATGGGTCGGTGGAGGAAGCCGTCACGGCGATGAAGGAAGGCGCGTACGACTTCGTCCAGAAGCCGGTCGATCTCGATCACCTAAAGCTGCTCTTGCAACGGGCCGCGCGCGAACAGGAACTTCTGCGCGAGAATTTGCTGCTGCGCGAGGAATATTCCGCGCGCTACGGTTTTCCGCGCATCGTGGCCGAACATCCCGCGATGAAGGAAGCGAGCCAGATGACGCAACGCGTCGCCGCGGCGGATTCCACAGTCCTGCTGCTCGGCGAAAGCGGCACAGGGAAAGAGCTTTTCGCCCGCGCAATTCATTACCTCAGTCCGCGCGCAGAACATCCTTTCGTTGCGCTGAACTGCGCGGCAATTCCCGAGGGCCTGGTCGAAAACGAACTCTTCGGCCACGAACGCGGCGCCTACACTGGCGCGGGCGGGCGGAAAATCGGCAAGCTGGAACTCGCGCATCGCGGCACGCTGTTCCTCGACGAAATCGGCGAGCTACCTCTGGCCATGCAGAGCAAGCTACTGCGCGTGCTCGAGGAAAAGCGCTTCGTGCGCATCGGCGGCACGCAGGAAATCGAAGTGAATGTCCGCATTTTGGCAGCTACGAACAAAGACCTGCACGCTGCCATTGCCGAAAAAACGTTTCGCGACGACCTCTATTTCCGCATCGCCGCCGTGCCGATCACGATTCCCGCGCTGCGCGACCGCGGCGACGACGTCCTGCTGCTCGCCGAGCACTTCCTCGAGCGGTTCAAGCGCGAGTTTCGCAAGCCGTCCTTATCGCTCGCGGAAGATGCGCGTTCGCGCCTGCTCGCCTACACGTGGCCCGGCAATGTGCGCGAGTTGCAAAACACCATCGAACGCGCCGCCATCCTCGCCAGCGGTTCCGAAATCGATGCCGACGCGCTGCAATTGCCTTCGCCTAAGCCCGCGCCCGACGAATTGCCCGAAGGAATGCTTGCGGCGCAATTTCTGTGGGAGGGCCCGCTGGAGGAAGTTTCTCAGCGCGCCGTTACGCATGTGGAGCGATTCAAAATCCAAAACGCCCTGCGCGACGCCAAGTGGAACAAGACGCGTGCCGCGGAAAAACTCGGCGTCTCCTACAAAACCCTGCTGACAAAAATCCGCAATCTTGGCCTCGAAAACTAGGCGCTGCGATAATCTCCTAACTCCCTATCTTCATCCATGTCTCGAGCGTCACTGGAGACGCTTTAGCAGATAGAGAGCGGATAAGGCTCGGTTGTACGAATACGCGTAACCGTTCCCATCAGACGTAACCCTGAATGATGCGATACCGGCGAGACCTGCAATATCTGGCGGCGACAGTGTCCGCAGAAGCTCCCGCTTTCCAGTCGCGGGGTCCAAGCGAAACAGTTGGGCGCGAGTCACGTCGTCCTGATAAACGTAAATCGACTTCCTATCGCTCGACCAGTTCGCCCAAATGTCGGCCGGCATAAGACCCTGTATGGGTTGCGTTCGGCTCCCCGCCAAAGGATAAAAGACGCCGTTACCGTTCAAGTCGCGAGCAAATACGAGTTTCCCGTCGGGAGAAACCAAGTCAGAAAGTGCCTGCGACGCACTGACGGAAATTGCAGGCGTGATCGCGCGTGGTGCTCCTCCATCGAGAGCTTGCACGTACATCCGCCAGTCATGCCCGTCATTTCCCGCGAAATAGATTTCCTTTCCATCCGGCATCCATCCTTGCCACTGAAGCTGTTGGAGACCGTAAGGCTTCAGCGATCGCGCTTCCCCGGTCCCCGTTGGCAAGAGAGCCAGATGAGGCGGATCGTATGCGCCGACGAGTGCCCATTTACCATCGGGAGAAAGCGCCGGGTAAAGACCGTTGCCCAGTTTTACAGCGAATGAGTCGCTCTCCTTTCGGATGTATGCAAGGCCTCCGGGACCGGACGCTTCCATAAAATCACCGAAGGCAAGTTCCTGTCCGTCTTGCGACAAATCCGATACCATCGCTCCGTCGAGCCAAGAAAAATCACGTTCGGCGACATCCTTCGGGCCTCTATATTGCAATCCCATTCGCCATTGATCCTGCGTTAGCAGAATGCGTCCGTCGCTGGAAATATCCTGAATGCGCAAGACGGCGGGGATGGCCATTATGATTCGGTCCTTGCCCGTGACAGTCA
>JASHWB010000313.1 GCA_030044295.1 Candidatus Acidiferrales bacterium | reverse complement strand
CCCCCGCCGCGCCCAATTCAGCCACGCCATCAGCTTCGGACGCTTTTCCTTCTAGAGCAACGGGCTCGCGCCATTCCGCCCACTCGGCGCATTGCGCCAGCGTCAGCTCCACCGCGGGCGACGCATTAAACGGCATCCCTTCAACTTTTCTATCCGACGCTTCCCAAATCCGGACGCGCGCATCGCTTCCGCCGCTCGAACTCGCTGCAAAATAATTTCCCGCCTCGGACCAAACCAGCGCCGGAGGAAACGCGCCAAACGCGCCAAACGCGCCGAGACACGTCTTGGCGCTCAGGTCGAACGCGTGCAGCTCGCGCGGCCATCCACCCCACGCCGCCACCAAATTCCGCCCCGTTGGGGACCACGCAAACGCCGCCGGCTGTCCCACTCCCGCATTGCCGCCCGCCCCAGGGACCGATAGCGCCAGCAGCGGAACTCCCAGTTCGATATCGTAAAGCGCGATGTTCTCGGCGCCCTGCCGCACCAGCGGCGACACAGCGCAAATTTGTCCCGTGGGTGAAACGGCCAGATGCGACGCCCGCCCGCTGAAAACCTTTTTCACCAGCCAGTTCGATTCGCGCGACAGGTCCCGGAGCCCGCGCGCCACCAGCGCCGCCGAACGCATCGCCAGGGCCTGCCGCGGCGCGGGCACAATCTGCTGCGTGGATTTTTCGTGTAGGGACATGAATCGCTCAGCGTGACGGCAGGGAAGGCGTTTCCGGATTTTCGAGCCGCGCGCGAGCCTGTTCGATCTGCGCGTCCACTTTCTCGGTCATTTCCTTCAGCACGTCGCGCCCGTACTTCTCGGCTTCGCCCACTCGCTCCTTCATCTGGTGCAGATCCGAGCGCACCATCTGCTGCAGCTCCGCGTCGATCTCCGCCAGCCGTCCGCGCGCTTGGCTCAAACGCCGGATCACGCGAACCAGTTCCGCGCCCGGTCCTTCGCCTTTCACTGCTTCCGGGCTGCATTCGTATTCGTTCAGGATTTTCGCGAGCTGCGCTTCGTCGCCTTCTTCGTAAGCCTGATTCGCTTCGGCCATCAATTGCTGGCGCTTGACGCGATCGTCCCGATCCGAAGTCAGATCGGGATGAATGCGTTTCGCCACGTCGCGATACAGCCGCTTCATTTCCGGCGTGGCTTCAAATGCGCGAGGTTCCTGCGCCGACTTTTCTCCTGCCGCCGATTTCGTCTCGTCCGCGCGAGCGCGAGCCTCGCGGGCCGCTTGCTGCGCGCGTTCGTTGCCGGGCTGCTGGCGCGCCAGAAGTTCTGCAAGCTGCGCCTTGTACTCATCGAGCTCCGCGTAGCGCGCGCCGATGAAGTGCAGGTAGCGCCGCTCGAACGCCGAAAGCTCCGCGCGCAAGTTCGCCACGCGCAGCTCACGGTCCGCCAGCTCGCCTTCGATCGCCGCCTGCTCGGCGAGCTTCCGCGCCAGCTCCTGGTCTTCGGGTTTCTGGATGGACGGCTTCTCGGCCGCCGCGCCCGGATGTGCCGGACGAGGCTCCGCCGCTTTGAGCGCCACGTGTTTGCCTCTGAGAGTGCCTGCGTGTGCGGCGCGCGCCAGCCGTTCACAATCCCAAGCGGCCGGAACGCCCGCAAAATCCTCTATAAATTGTATGTCGCCGGCGCTCGCGCACCGGGAATTTGCCGCGCGGCGTTTCCAGAATTGAGGATTCCCGAATCGATCGCGCGGAAAGCACGCTCCAAGGCGGGTCACTCGCGGCCAACTCAAGAACGAGCTATTTCGCCGCCAGGATTCGCTCGATTTGCGAGATGTGGTTGATGTCGTGCCCGGCAGTCATTTCGGCGATCGCGCGTACGGTCAGCTCGCCGCGCTCCGGATGCATCGCCGATTTCTTCCAGTCGTCCGGCGTCAGGGATTTCAGCAGCGCGATGTTTGCCTCACGCACCGCGCGAAAATGTTCGAGCGATTTTCGCGGATCGCGCTTTTCGTAGCGCATCGCCGCGGCCCAATCGTCCTGCTCGAAGCTTTGCAGTTGTCCGCCTGGCTGGCCCACCACCACGCGCAGCCGCCAGCCCACCGCAAACTCCGTATCCGCCAGATGCGCCATGATCTCCGCGATAGACCATTTGCCCGGCGCGGGCCGCTTGCGCGCTTTCGCCGGCGTGACGTGCTTCAACAGCTTCGCCAGTTTCGCCGCAGCCGCGGCTTGCAGCTTCACCGGATCGCGCCCGGCGACGTAGCCGTCCATTCTTTGCATGTATTGTTGCGACGTCTCTTGCATCGCGTCTCTCCTGGCGAACCTCGCGGGTTGTCACCAAATCTGGCAGCGCTGGCCCGCCGGGCGCACCATCAGCGATTTCTCCGAGCAGCCAAACGCTTTCGCGAACGCCGGCGTGTTCGAGAGCGGTCCATTGGCGCGAAACTGGTCCATCGGATGCGGATCGGTCTTCATGTATAGCTGCGCGATCTGCGTACGCAGGTCCGACGCCCAATTACGCGCATAGCCCAGGAAAAAGCGCTGATCGGGCGTGAACCCATCGATCTTCTTGCCGGCTTTGGCTTCGGCTGTGTTTTGAAACGCGCGATACGAAATGGTCATGCCGCCAAGGTCGGCGATCGCTTCGCCTTCATCGAGCTTGCCCGGCTCGTGCAGTCCGAAAGCTTCAAACGCATCGAGCTGATTCACGATGCACTCGCCGCGCGACTGGAAGTTTTTCAGGTCTTGCGGAGTCCACCAGTTTTTCAAGTCGCCATGCCCGTCGAATTTCGCGCCCTGATCGTCGAACCCATGGGTCATCTCATGCCCAATGACCGCGCCGATGCCGCCGTAGTTCACCGCGTCGTCGGCGTGCGGATCGAAAAACGGCGGCTGCAAAATCCCCGCGGGAAACACGATCTCGTTCATCGACGGATTGTAGTACGCGTTCACCGTCGGCGGAGTCATGTCCCACAGCGTGCGGTCCAGCGGCTTGCCGATCTTCGACAGATCCCAGTGAAACTCGAAATCGTTGCCGTGCAGCAGGTTTTCGACATATGGCCCGCTGGTCACGTTGAAATTCGAGTAGTCGCGCCATTTATCCGGATACCCGATCTTCAACATGATCATGTCCAGCTTGGCGATGGCCTGCTTGCGGGTGTCGGGACTCATCCATGAAAGCGTAGTGAGATCCTGATGCAGCGCGGCCATGATGTTTTTCACCATCGCCAGCGCCGCGGCCTTGGCCTCGGGCGGAAAGGCGCGTTTGACGTAATACTGGCCGAGCGCCTCGCCGAGTTCCCGGTCCGTTGACATGACGCAGCGCTGCCACCGCGGCAGCATCTGTGGCGTCCCCTGCAGCGTATGCCCGTAGAAATTGAAATTCTCGTCTTCGAATTTCTCCGGCAGCGCCGGTGCGGCGGTGTGCAGCAGATGCCAGCGCAAATACACTTTCCAGTCCGCCATGGGCACCGAGGCGATCGCCGCGTCGAACGTCTTAAAAAAAATCGGTTGGCCGATATCCGCGCCTTCCAGCTGCGGACGCCCGACTTCGTCGAAGTACGCCTGCCAGGAAAAATGAGGCGTCACGCTGTCCATCTGCCGCAGCGTCATCGGATGATAGTTTTGCTCCGGAATGCGCAGATCGGCCACTTTCGTCGAGCCTTCGGCGAGCTTGGTTTCGAGTGACAGCACCGTGGCGGCTTCGCTCTGCGCCTTCGCGGAGGAATCGCCGAGCAGCCCGAACATTTTCGCGATATGCGCGGTGTACTCGCCGCGCAGTTGCTTCGATTTCGCGTCCTGATCGACGTAATACTGCCGGTCGGGCAATCCCAGCCCGCCCTGTCCGGCGCCCGCGATCACTTCCGAGCTGTTTTTCAAATCCTGCTCGGAGCCGAACTCAAAGCCCACGTTCACGCCCATGCCTTGCAGCCGCGCGATTTCCGCCTCCAGCTGCTTGGCGTTGCTGATGGCGGCGATGCGCTGAAATTCCGGGTCGAGAGGCTTGGTTCCCTGCGCGTCAATCGCGCTCGTGTTCATGCAGCTGCCGTAGTAGTCGCCGATCTTCTGCCAGTTCGAGCCCGGCTGCGGATGCTTGTCCTGCGCGGCTTCTTCGAGAATCTGGTGGAGAATCTCCTGATTGTGCTGTTGCAGCACGTTGAACTCGCCCCA
>JASHWB010000312.1 GCA_030044295.1 Candidatus Acidiferrales bacterium | reverse complement strand
CCGTGCAGCTACACAACTTACCGGGAGTACCTCGGGTGTGCTTTCGGCGGACTCGAATCCTCGATTCCCACTTTTGGCACACACGTCCCTATCGCGATCGACGGCTCAAATATCAACCAAGTAGCAATAAACTTTCTTCAGCTCCCAGGCCCTAAGGGCGGCCTGAGCCAAGGTTTCTATTTTCCTGGTTCGCCATTCCTAAGCAGCGGCTTGCCGGTGTCCACGTCCAGCGCGGTGGCGGCCGTGCCGACCCGCGCGAACGAAGACCAGTATCTCGGCAACATCGAATACGTGATGTCCCCCAAGAACACGTTCTTTCAAAAGTTCTTCTACTCCAAGGACCCTCAAGACCAGTCTTTCACGTGCCTGGATGGCATTGGCAATCTAGTGAATAGCTGTGCTCCAGGCGCTCCCGAAGACGTCAACTACACCTCATTGAATGAAACGCTCAAGCTGACAACCGTCGCGACCAGCAACCTCGTCAACGAAGCGTTGTTTTCGTTCGTTCGAACCGCCACAGTCGCAGTGCCGGGCAATTACATCACTGCCTGCTCGGTCGGCGTCACGCCTCCGCTAGCCAACGGCAGTTGCTCCAACATTCCCAGCACCAACAACATCAATCCGATTGTCCTGCAGATTCCCACTGTCACGATTTCCGGTCTGCCCATGAATGATCCGGTTGGGTACGGTTCTGGAGCGTTGAATACGGGCGGGAACTTTTTCTCTTCGGCCACCAATTTCTTCAATACGTTTGAATATAAGGACAATATGTCCTGGAACCACGGCATGCACACCGTCCGCGCTGGCGCCGAGGTGGATCGCCTCCAATACAACTGGACGTTACCGGGCCGAGGCGGCGTCTTTTTCCCAACCGTGGCAGACTTCCTTACCAGTTCCAGCGGAGCGCCGAATACGGATACCGCAGCCGCGCCAAACGGCATTTTTGTGAACTTCTACGGACTCGGGCAGACCAACGGCAATCTCCACGACCAGCGAACGAACGAATTTGCAGCCTATCTCGAAGATGACATTAAGGCCACCAGCAAGCTCACCCTGAACCTGGGCGTTCGCTGGGAGTACGACGGGTATCCCTCTGATGTGACCGGGCTTTTCACCAACGCATGGGCCAGCGAAGCCGCCCTCGTCAATACCGGCTCATTCTTTTTGGGTAATGAAGTGGCCAATGGACCGGGCACGCCCAGCAACCAGATTGGCACTCTTGCTGGTCTAGTGGTGCAGTCCAACTACAATCCGAATACACGTGCTTGCGGCGCTCCGCTCGCGCCAACGGCTTGCGGGTTCACCGCTCCGGCTGGCATTTTCCCAGGCTATCCCGGCGGAGCGACGGGCGTATACGTCAACACGAACAAGACCTTGGTTCACGGAGCGCCTGATAATGATTTCGCGCCTCGCATCGGCATCGCTTGGCAACCATGGAGTGACAAATTCGTCGTGCGTGCGGGATACGGAATTTTTTATGACGCCGTTTACGCCAATCTGCTGGCCAACAACAATGCCGGCAATCCGCCATACAACGGCTACGTGAACGGGTCCTATCCCGGAAACTCTTTGGATATGCCCGTGGCGCCAGCGGCCACAGGCGGCATTCTGGGGTGGACTCCCAGGACGCTTCAAGTCGTTACCGGTGACCCCACAGATGGCGCCACGCTAATACTTGGAAACAACGATGGCTCTGGTATCGGACCGACTTCGATCAATGAGAATATCGGCGTCCCACTGATCCAGGAATACAACTTGGATCTTCAGTACGAGGTTGCGCGCAGCTGGGTTGTTGACGTCGGCTACGTTGGCCAGCACGGCACGCACCTGTACAATTGGGCATTTCCCGTTAACTACGCGTACTTGGCGCCTGGGGCGCCTAACGAACCCGCCGCCAACGACCTGCAAGACGCGAGAATGATCATCGGCTCCGGAGCGCCCGGAGTGCCGAGCTCTTTCGTTTTTAACGACCCAGGCAACACGAATCCGGCCACGCAAATTCTCACGAACACTGCCAACAGCTTCCCCTTCTTCCCAAGCAATGGAAACCAACTGGGTCGCGTCCCATACCTTGGGTTTTCAACCGGAGGGATGTCAAACACCACCACCGAGGGCGACTCGCTCTACAACAGTCTTCAGGTGCAGATCAGGCATCAGTTCAGTAATGGCTTTTTGCTTCAGGCCTCGTATACCTGGAGCAAGCTCATGACGAACATCAACTCGTCAGAGGCAGGCGGCGGCATTGCCGCCCCTGGAAACGTTCTGTCGGGCGGCGCAAACAGCAACGATCCGCTCGACCTCGGGCAGCAGTATGGACTTGCCTCTTTCAATCGGCCGCAACGCCTGATCGTGGCTTACAGTTATGATCTTCCGTACAAGAACACGCACGGATTCTCGGGCCACGCACTTGGCGGTTGGACTCTCTCGGGAGTCACGACAATCCAGGATGGTGAGCCATTCACCGTAATTGATGGGAACGCCGGCACGATTTTCGGGGCTACTGGCAGCGTTCGAGCAGAGCTGAAGACCGCGAATACAGGGAAGTGCAATTCATTGGGAGTTTGCCAGTCAGTCGGCGTGGCGACCACAGGAAGCAACACTTCGCGCGTCGTCAGCGGACTCGGGCCTGGTGGAAACTGCGCTACCAACGGCAGCTGGATCAACACCTCGGCTTACGGGCTCTGCTCGCCGTTCGGGTTCTCTGATTCCGGCATGGCGCCATGCATCGGGGGCACGATTCAGGACGAATGTGCTACGTCCGGCGGCGGTACGGGTTTTGGGGACTCCGGGGTCGGCGCGATCATGGGACCGGGCCAGTTCAATTGGGACCTCTCGCTCATCAAGAACACGAAGATAACCGAGGGAACTAGCTTGGAGTTCCGGGCGGAGTTTTACAACATCTGGAACCACCCGCAATTTAACCCGCCAGTGAACAACGCTGCGGATAGCACCTTCGGCGAAGTGCAAAACAGCTCGGTTCCTCCGCGCATCATGCAGTTGGCTCTGAAGTTCTACTTCTGAGTTGGCTAGGTTCGGCAGGCAAATAGGCCCCGTCGTCTCTTGCGACGGGGCCTTTCCTTTGCCTGGGTTTGCCATCGTTCGATTCCGTGAAGCCGCCCGGTAAATTTTTCCTATTGAATTTAGTTTACCGAAATGGTAACATAGCGCGTTTTCACGTGGCCGCCGCGACGCAGCCGGGGGCGGCCAAGCTGGTCTGCCGCATGGGCAGGGCATTTTCGAATTGATTCTCGGCAGCAGACGGTGCGCGTGTGCCTTCAAACGCGCGGAGAGGAGCACGCGGGGCGGTCATGGATCAAACGGGCAGGTCCGACTTACATGTCACCGGGGCGCTGAGATTTTCGCCGTTTGTTCGCTTTCACCTCTATACAAAGGGCGGAACACTCAATCAACCTTTGATATATGGAACTCGCTGAAAACAAACCATCTGTCCGAGCAAGGGCGGAACGTCCCGGTGCATCAGAATTCCACGGCTCGACGCTTCGTTTTCGCTGCTTCTCCCAAGCCGTCCCTGGCCTCGGACCTGGGAGCAAAGAGTCCAAACTTCTTTCCGCCCGCCGGTAAGTCTGATAGCATCGAATGTCGCCAACTACTTCAATTTTCACTCTGGAGCAATCGAATCATGGCATTGGCATGTGAAATTTGTGGCAAGAAGCCGCATTACGGCAACTCCATCAGCCATGCGCACAACGTCACGCGCCGCCGCTGGAATCCCAATCTTCGCCGCGTCCGCGCCGTCGTCAACGGCGTGCGCAAGCAGGTGCGCGTATGCACGTCCTGCATCCGTTCCGGCCGCGTCAAGAAAGCCGCCTGACATCCGCGCCGAAAGGAGCTGAGCTTGAGGCGGAGCACTCTGGTCATCGCGGCGCTGGCGCTTTGTGCGCTTGCCGCCGGGTGCCGGAAGGAAATCGCGCCCGGCCCGGACGTTTGGGCCGTGGTGGACGGCAAGCAGATTCTCCGCGAAGACGTCGAGCGCGTTTATCGTTCCCGCGTCAATTCCGAAGCCCCCGCGCCCTCGCATGAAGAAGCGCTTTCTCTAAAGCTCGGCATCCTGGACGAGCTCATCAACAGCCAGATCCTCCTTGACCGCGCCGAGAAGATGAATCTGGTTGCCAGCGACGAAGAAGTAGAAGACCGTTTCGCGCAGTCGAAGGCGCCCTACACCGAAGAGGAATTTCAGCAGAGGCTCCAGTCCACCGGCCTGACGATCGACGATTTGAAAGGCGACATCCGCCGCCAGCTATCGATCGATAAGCTCCTCAATCGGGAAGTGGCGGCGAAGATTTCCATCACCAATCAGGACATCACCAACTTCTACAATCAAAACAAGCCGCAATTCGATGTTGCCGAGCCGCAATACCACATTGCGGAAATCGTGGTTACTCCGCATCCAGACCCAGCTGTCCATAATGGCAAGAACAGCAAGGCAGCAAACGAGGCGGACGCTGGCCGAAAAGCGGCTATGTTGATTCAGAAGCTCGAGGCCGGCGCTGATTTCACCGAACTCGCCACGGATTACTCGGAGGATCCCAGCGCGTCCACTGGGGGCGACATCGGCTTCATTCCGGAATCGTCGCTGAACCGCTCCGATCCGGCGCTCAAGAAGGCGGCCCTCTCGCTCAAGCCCGGCCAGTTCAGCCAGCCGGTTCATACCAAGGACGGCGGCTACACAATCCTGAAAGTAATCGCCATCGAACCGGCCGGCAATCGGCAGCTTTCCGATCCCCAAGTCCAGCAAGCGATCCGCAACGCGCTCCGCACGCGAAAAGAGCAGTTGCTACGCTCTGCGTACCTGAGCGAAGCCCGCGACGAGGCGCATGTAACCAATTACCTGGCGCGCGAAATTCTAGAATCCGCCGGCAAACTACCCGATTCAAATTAGATTTGCAATTTCGCGCGCGCCCCGCGAAAATTCAGTCCGCGCTCGATGCACTTATCGCAACTGTCGCGGCATTAATCGGAGGCAATTATGAACGAGGACACGTTAGAAAAACTCGCGATTCGCGAGGCCCAGGAGAATTGGGTGATCTGGAGGGACGCGGGCGATTGGGAACGTTTTCGAACCGTATGGGCCGATGATAGCCGGATGATGGCTACCTGGTTCCAAGGCACGGGGGAGGAGTTCGTTCGCGTCAGCAAGGAAGGTTTCGAAAAGGGCGTGAACATCCTGCATACGCTGGGCGCGTGCTCGATCGAGGTGGCCAAAAATCGGGCCGTTTCACAAATCAAAATGTCGATTCTGCAGCGCGCGAAGGTGCATGACGTACTTTGCGACGTGACTTGCATCGGACGCTTTTTCGACTTTTTCGAGAAACGCGGTGGAAAATGGCTGCTCGTACTGCGCCAGCCTATCTACGAAAAAGATCGCATCGATCCGGTTGACCCCGCGGCGACGCTCCGGCTCGATGGCGACCTGCTCAAGAAATTTCCTGAAGGCTACTGCCATCTTGCGTACCTGCAATGGCAAAACGGGTTCAAAGTGAAAATCGATATGCCAGGATTAAGAGGCCCGGACACCGAGAAACTCTACGCGAGAGGGAAGACCTGGCTCGCGGGCGGATCACCCTACTAGCCGGTCGAATTGCCATCTACCACGGCCGCCGGGCCGCCGGAGAGACGCACGAACCATGGATGTAGCCGAACAGAATCGTTTCAAGAAAGCTGCCGCGGAAGCCGCCGCGGCTCTTGTGCAGGATGGGATGATTGTTGGCCTCGGCACCGGTTCGACGGCCGCTCTCTTCGTCGAAGCTCTCAGCCTCAGGCTTGCTGCGGACCGATTGCGAATCAAAGGCATTCCGACGTCCCGCAATACGGAAGACCTCGCACGCAGTTTGGGGATTCCGCTTGGCAGCTTCGCGGAAGACGCGCAAATCGATCTTGCAGTGGACGGCGCTGACGAGATCGAACGCGGCACGGTCTGCCTGATCAAGGGTCACGGCGGTGCGCTGCTTCGCGAGAAAATCGTCGCGGCCGCCAGTCGCCGCATGGTGGTCATCGCCGACGAGACGAAGTTAGTTGACCGACTCGGCTCGCTGGTTGCGGTTCCAGTCGAAGTGGTCCAATTCGGCTGGCAGGCGACCGCCGGACGCCTGGCAAAGATAGGAGGGAATCCATCTCTTCGGTTCGGTAAGGATGGCGTTCCATATCTGACTGATGGCGGGAATTTCATCATAGATTGCGCGTTCGGGCCGATTGGCGATCCGAAGGAAGTGGCGCATCGGCTCGATCACATCGTTGGGGTAATCGAGCACGGACTATTTCTTGGCTATGCGAGCGAAGCGATTGTGGCCGGGCGCGATGGCGTGAAAACGTTCCGGAGATCTGAAAACTGAATCGCTGGACCGGGCTGTACCGCGGATGACTACGAATTGATCGGCCATAAACCCGAAAGGTGCCGAGTCCCGAGGGTTACTAGTGTGTCTTCAACTGTCCAGTCAGCTTCTGCTGGCGATCTCGCAAGGTTGCGGGTAAACAGCATCGAGCGCACCCCATAAAACCTTCAGAGTGCGCTCGGCGGAACAGAACGCGCCGAACGAGTCGCTTTCAGGCCTGGTTACCAGCCACGAGCGCCATGCTGCGCGGTTACGAGCGTCCGCTTCGCGGTGTGCGAGAAAGTATGCGCCCGCGCGCGGCTCGTCACAAAAGCGGCGCAATCCGATAACCTTCGCTGCGGAAAGTTGCGGCACTTGCGTCTCGTACGTGTAGAACGCTGCAACCGCTTCGGCCATGGTCCCATGCGTTGCAACTTCGTCGAAGGCGTCGAGCAGAGCTGCGATTCCGGGAAGTGGGCGCGCCGCGTCCATTGAGCTTACACTGACGCCGACGGATTTCGCGAACTGCCGCCAGAGCATCGGATGTGGCGCTGCCGAATTCGATTCGGAGATGAGATTTTCGCGCACGATAGCGGCAAGCGGCGAGGGAGCACGGTCCGCTACTTTTTTCAGATTCTCCGGGAAGGCGCGAACGTGCTGGTAATACTGCTCCGCGTAAAGCTGCACAGATTCTTTGGAGAGGCTTCCGTCGGCCCACGCCTGGTAAAACGGATGTTTCAGCAGATGATGGTCTTCGATTAGTGCGTCGAGCGACTCCAACAAACACCTCGGACGCACTTCCTTTCGCTTCCCGTACATACGCCTATTCCGATCTCCCCAAGGTTCCCCTACCCAGGGTCGCAAGAACGACCGAGAAATGCTACTTGAATCGGTGATTGAAATCCAGCGCCAGTTTCTGAGCTAACAACCTGCAAACGCGCGGAAAATAGGCAACGAATCGGCCAAAATCCCAAGACCGAGGTCAGTGGAGACCGGACCAGTCGTCAGCCAGGAGAATGGAGTTGCTGGGGTTCGATGGGTCGTATTTCACGCTCGCTACTTGGCCGGCCGCGACGCGCGCGAGATGCAGGCGTTCTTCGAGTCCGGTGACGTCCTGCGCGGTCTCGTAAGAAACGCCGGAGATGGCGTAGGTGTAGTGGAGCAGCTTACGGGTGGCGCTGGCCACATTGTTGCCGCTGCGCCGCCCGAAGAGCGAACCGGTTCGCGCAGGTTTCGGTGCGACCGCTGATTTCGCGGAATGGGAAGATCTCGAGCCGCCATTGAACGCCGCGGGATCGTGCTCGGCGATTTCGAGAATGTGGCCTTCCACGATTCGTCCGACGCGGTTCAAATATGCCCGGCGGCGGCGCTCGATCTCGTCGATATCTTCGGGTTTGGTGCGGAAGGCGAAAAATACCCCCGCACCGGCCAGAACGGCCAGTCCAGCGAGAGGAACCAGGTTGCGCCAATCGTTAAGGAACTCGTTCAACGGCAATGTCTCTGGGAAATATTAAATCGAGACGGGTGGAAAAACGAGAGGCCGCGCGACCTGCGCATCCAAAAAATCAACGTGGAGCCGCCACATCGTATGTTGGTAAGAGCTATCAATCGCGCGGAGCGACGACGGGATTGCTGAGTGAGCCAATGCCACCGATGCGGACTTCGACCACATCTCCGGCGGCAAGCGGGCCAACGCCCGCAGGAGTGCCGGTGGCAACGACGTCGCCGGGCTCGAGCGTCATGGCTTCAGCAATCCACCGGAAAATCACGTCAATGGAGAAGATGAGATCGGAGAGGTGCGCCGATTGCTTTTTCGTTCCGTTAACATAGGTTTCGATCAGTGTGTTGGGTGTGGGTGCATCGGTTTCGAGAACGGGGCCGAAGGGGCAGAACGTATCGAATCCTTTGCCGCGCGTAAACTGGCCGTCGAGGCGCTGCAGATCGCGAGCGGTTACGTCGTTTAAACATGTGTACCCGGCGATGTAAGGGCCAACGGGCTCCGATGCTTTCGGGTGATAGCAGCGACGCCCGATGATGAAGGCGATTTCGCCCTCGAAATCGACGCGCTTCGAAATACGCGCCAGCACGATGGGATCGCCCGGAGCGATGATCGACGAAGGAGGCTTGCAAAAGATCACCGGCTGCCTGGGTAGATCGGATCCCATTTCCTTGGCGTGGTCCACATAGTTGCGGGCCATGCAGATGATCTTCGATGGCCAAGACGGCGTGAGGAACAGGACTTGATCCACTGGCCAGTGGTGACCGGTACGCTCTCGCGCTCCCCACAGTTCACCCGAGATTTCGTGAACGGCGCCGCCCTCGAGAATGCCGGGGCGGGACGATTCGTAGGCCTGGCGCGGCGTCAGATTAGGGTGCTGGGCGGCATATTCCTTCAGTTGAAAGCGGCAAAGTTTCATCGGGTCACCGAGCGTGCCTGGTGGCGCGCGCAGCGCGGCGCTGAGGCACGATGGAATGGCGGCACGCGTGGACGACCATTTCAACCACCCAAGACCCTACGGCGACGATGCCGTAAAGCACGGCGCCTTCGACGAGTACGACGACCGGCCCACGGTGCAGCGCATCGAAAAGGCGTTCGAAGTACAATCCCACGAGGTAATAACCGAAGACAAATATAGCCCAAGCCGTCATCGCGGAGGCGAACATTCGCACCGGCTCGCGAAGAAAGCGGCAGATCGGCGCCAAAGTAAGGACGAAAAAGCAGCCGATAAAGAAGGCGTTGCGTTCCAAGGCGTAAGCTTCGAGGGCTGGAATCCGGTTGATGACAACCAGCGAGACCGCCATTTCGGCGACCATCGCGATGCCGTCATAAAAACCGAACTTGAGGACCGGGCTGGACGAAGAATAGTCCGCCAAACGGCCACTAGGCGCTTTTGGTACGTCTTCAGTCATGGCTGGGGGTGGGTCGCAGCCGGCAAGTTTACGGAGACCGCGCCGCTCGG
>JASHWB010000311.1 GCA_030044295.1 Candidatus Acidiferrales bacterium | reverse complement strand
TTCGCCGATTCTTTGATGCCGACGATCAAGATGAACGTCGAGAGAGCGATGGCCAAGAACGCGACTAGATTGAACGTCGCTACCACATGAGGGAGCGACGCGGGATTGACTCCCGCCGAGGCCAGCGTTTGCCGAATCGCCGACAACTGTTGCCAGTGGCCGCCGTAGAGCACGAGATGCGTGCCAGGGGTTGCGATCCACTGGGGTGGAATGTGGATTCCGAGATCGTCGAGCAGACTCACGAAATAGCCGCTCCAACCGGAAGCGACAGTCGCGGCGCCGAACGCGTATTCAAGTATTAAGTCCCAGCCGATGATCCAGGCAATCAATTCTCCGAGCGTGGCGTAACCATAGGTATAAGCCGAGCCAGCGATCGGAATCAGCGAGGCAAATTCGGCGTAACACAGGCCGGCAAAGGCGCAGATGATGCCGGAGAGGATGAAGGAAACCACGATGGCGGGTCCGGCGGCCGTGGCAGCGGCGTTGCCGGTGAGAACGAAAATGCCCGCGCCGATGATTGCGCCGATGCCGAGTGTAATCAGGTTGACGGGGCCGAGCGCGCGGCGAAGCGAGCCTTGGCCGGTTTCAGCGGCTTCCTCCATGATTACGTCCAGCGGCTTTGTGGCAAAAAGTCGAATGGCCATTCAGGCTCCCTGCAAAAGTTCCGCGCGCGCGATCGCGGACAGGCTTAGAGATGAAGCATGGGACTCCCGATTCGCGGGCAACGGATTGTCTCCGAATGAGGCCGGGACTTCAAGCGCCCCCGCCGGCGCTTTGGCTGATAGCCGCCGGCTTCGATAACAATCGCCAGACGGCGTAAACCGGAAGGCCAAGCAGCACGATTATCAGCCCCGGCCAGGTGTATTGCGGCTTGTAACGAAGGAGCTGTATTTCGAGAAACACCGCCATCACCAGGTACAGAGCCGGCAACACCGGATAGCCGATCGCGCGGTACGGGCGTGGCATATCCGGGCGCCTCCAACGAAGAGCGAACAGTCCCGTGAGCGTTAGGATGTAGAAGATCACCACAGCAAATATCAGAAAATCTAACAGTTGGCTATACGTGCCGGAAAGACAAAGAAGCGAGGCCCATACGCACTGCAAGACGAGAGCAACCGCGGGCACGTGCCGACGGTTGATGCTTCCGACGGAGCGGAAAAAGACGCCGTCTTTCGCCATCGCGTAATAGATTCGCGCGCCGGAAAGAATCAGCCCATTGTTGCAGCCAAAGGTGGAAATCAGGATGGCCAGGGCCATCAGGATGGCGCCGATGGGGCCGAAGATGACTTGTAAGGCGGCCGTGGCGACACGCTGGTCAGCCGCAAATTGGATTCCCCGGGCCAGAGCCGTGGTGCCGTGAGGATCGCCGGCAAGCGGCAGGACGCGGAGATAAGCGAAGTTCGCGAGGACGTAAAGCAGAACGACCAGGCCGGTGCCCATCGCCAGCGACAGCGGCAAGTTGCGATGCGGATTTTTGACTTCGGCGGCGGTGAAGGTGACGTTGTTCCACGCATCCATGGCAAAAAGTGAACCGACCATGGCCACACCGACGAGCGTCAGCGTGCCGATCATTCGCGTAGGTGAGTCCGGTGGGTACGGGTGCATCACGGACCAGCCGGCGTGGCGCCAGAATGACGCGAAATTCGCGGAACGCGCCGCAGCGGTGCTGAACCAGAAGCCCAGCAGCACGAGTACGGCGAGCGAGCCCGTCTTCGTGACGGTGAAGATGTTCTGCACGATTTTCCCGAGCCGCAAACCGCGCGTGTTGACCCAGGTAAGCAGCACAATAGAAACGATGGCCAGCAAATTCTGACGGTTCAGCCCTACGTGATAAGGTCCCAGCGCGCCAAACCAGAATTGCCAGGGGCCGAACGTGCCGGATTTCCCGATCCACGCCGAGGCGGAAAACCAAGGGAAGATCAACGCGGTAAATTTCGCGAACGCGATTGCGACGGCGGCGATGGTAGCGGTCTGGATGACCAGCAGCATCGTCCAGCCGTACAGGAAACCCCATATCTGGCCGAGAGATTCGCGCAAATAGACATACTGGCCGCCGGCATACGGCATCGCCGCCGCCAGCTCGCCGTAGGAAAGCGCGGCGATGATGGTCATAACACCCGAGGCGATCCACACGAGGATCAGCAGTCCGGGGCTTTGCACCTGATGAGCAATGTCGCTGGAGACGATGAAGATGCCGGAGCCGATCATCGAGCCGGCCACAATCATCGTTGAATCGAAAAGGCCGAGGCCTTTCACGAGTTCGCCGGTCGAGGGCGAACGGGCCGTGCTGTTCACTTGCAGTCCCTCAGCCATAATGCGTCCTCGAATTCAGCGGCTTCTCGAACGGCGAAATGCCGCGGCGTAATCGCGGACGCGCGCGGCGGGATCGGCCGCTTGCGTCAAATCGCTGATCACAGCCAGAGAATCCGCGCCCGCGCGATAAACTTGCTCAGCTTTGTCCGCTGTAATTCCGCCAATGGCCACGAGCGGCTTGCGCGTCAACTGCCGCGCCGTGCGGACGAGTTCCACGCCGACGACTGGGTCGGGATTCGCCTTGCTGCCTGTCGGAAAGACCGGCCCCACGGCAATATAATCCGCCGAAGTGCGATCGGCTTCGCGCAATTGCTCTAGATTGTGTGTCGAAACGCCCACCCACCGGCCAGGGCCGCAGATTTGCCTCGCCGCCTCGACTGGCAGATCGTCTTGGCCCACGTGAACGCCGCCCGCTTGGGCGATGCAGGCGATATCCGGGCGGTCGTTGACGATCAGACGCGCGCCGTACGGTTCGAGGCACGTCAGCAGGACGCGCGTTTGTGCGCATACGACGGCAGCGGAAGAGTTTTTGAGCCGAAGCTGGATCAGACGCACGCCTGCAGCGGCGAGCTGCTGAGCGAATTGGCTGATTCGATCCCCTGGGAGCGTCGAATCGATGATGGGGTAGATGGAGGGAAACAATCCACGCCTCACACCGTCATGCGTTACTTCGATTCAACCGGAAACATATGTTCGAGCGTGTGCGTGTTGAAGTTACCGGAGACGAAATCCGGGT
>JASHWB010000310.1 GCA_030044295.1 Candidatus Acidiferrales bacterium | reverse complement strand
AAAGGAAGAACTAAGATTGAGGGCGAGAAGTTCGCCGAATACGATGTGACGTGGATCGGCCGATATATCCTTGACGGAACAGCAATCGCCGATGAACTACACGGCCCTATGCCGGACGGCAGCCCTTATCTGGGAATCAGTTTTCGACAATATGACGCCGATAGCAGGACTTGGATTATCGAGTACTTGAACGTTTCGAATTCGTTTTTGCGGAGGCAAGTCAATAGGGAGTCGGGATCGGCTGCTGTGAACGGGCGGAATGTAACCGTCACTTCGGAATCGCCGGGGGTGGTCGTTCGTGAGCACTACCAAGTGGAAGATGAAAGCGGCTTCGTCTATCGCTTGGACGTGTCTAAGGATGGCGGAAAGAGCTGGGACGAGGGACAGATCGAGATGACGTTCCTTCGTTCGCACGAGTGAATCAGCTTCCAAACTCGCTTTCGCCTCGCGCTTTTCAGCGCCCGATCGGGCGAGACTCAGCCTTAGTGCCGCCCGGCCAGCCTGTGCCGCGCATGTAAGCCTGTGGGCCCTCGAACACAGCCTCGACGCGCGAGATATTGCCATTCACGAACTTGAAGATTTCGGTGTTTAGAATTTCGTTTGGCTCGCGCATCCCTTCGGGCATGGCGAATTTGTGGCCCTCGTAGGTCCAACTCTCGATATCACCGCGGCGCATGAAGTCGAACGTGGCGAAAACGAGCTGGCGCTTCACGTCAATGATGGGAAAGTGCGCGTCTTCGAATCCAGTAATGAACGAGTATTCCCCGTAATCGAGCTGCTTGCCACAGCCGATGCCCAGCATGTTCGGACGTGGCGCCTGTCCGGCAACCTCGGTGGGCTGTCGTCCGATCGGCACCGGCGGCGTGTCGTTGGGACCAATGGCCGTCACATTGCCGTTCTCCAGACGGATGCATGACTCCGCGTAAGGCGCAAGACGGCTGTCGCGAAAGGCGACGGAGCGCAGATAGCCAAGGGCGCCCTTCCGCAACTCCTCGCGCGAGAGCCGCGTGGCGGCAGGCTCTTCACGGGTCATGATCCGCATCCAGCTGGGATCTTTCGGCGGCAAGTTCTTGGCAGATTGCGCATGCCGGTCGACCACGGTTTCGATTTCGGTGATCTTGTGATTCACGACCTTCAGGCGAACCATCAGCAAGTCCGGAAACGGGATCTCATGATTCTCGAGCAGGCTGACGTATGTTGCTACGCCACCGGTAGATGGATCAAACACGTCGTGCCGGTATGGCCCGTATGAGTTGAACGTCAGCCACAGCCCGTCTTTACCGAGCGTGAGATCAGCGCCGTTCTCGGTGTAGCGATAATGCTGCGCGAGCGCCAGCGTAGAAGGATTGTGCGCGGCGAGAGCGTGTAGGTAGCTGTCCATGAAGCCCTTTAGGCACGCTTCGTCGCACGTCTTTGTTTGAGCGCTGGCGGAAGCGCAACATAGCAACGCCACGGCCAGAGCGGCTAGCCACGATACCCGGATGGGACCCACGGCAAAAAGTTTCGGAATCGTCACTTTGGCCTCGCTTCCAAACTAGTGCTTCGGAAGACCAGCGGGCACGCGGCATCTGAAGCTGCCAGCCTGATTCGGATCGCCCGAGCCGTTGTATTGCGCGTCCTGCGGATAGGGGCACAAGGGGCGCGTGTACTGGACGCCCTTGGCGGGATTGTTCCCGATGTAGCGAGTCGCAATAATCTTCGAAGGTGCAGTGCCACGCTCGACCCATTGATCCATCGCCATGACTACGTCGTCTGATGCGTCGGCATTCGGGACGGCAACGCCATTCCCGAAGACGTTCGGTCCTTCGCCGCCTCCACAGTGAGACATCCCTGGAACCATGAAAAGGCGATAGAAGTTTTTCGTATCGCCCATCTTCGCTTGCACACTTTCGAAATAGTTGACGCTTCCTTGCGGCGGAATCGCGGCGTCGCCCCATCCGGCGTATTGAATCAATTTCCCGCCGTGCACTTTGAAGGCGCGAAGGTCTGGGCTGGCGGAATCGATGATGGTTCCGACTTTTTCATCAGCCAGCTTCACATCGCTGCCGAAATTGATGGTGTCCAGGTCCATCTTCGGGTTGCCGAACACCATGTCCGCGAAGAAAGAATTGGCGATGAACGCTTGCACCGTGAACTTCGACGACCGTGCGCCGCTGATCCAAAGTACCCAGTTGGCGGGATCGGCTTCGGCGCCGGGGGAATAACCGGGAAGTATTTCCTTGCCGGTTTCGGAGTTGATGGCCGGCCCGTAGATTTTCTGCGCCCCTTGCACCTGCGGGGCGGTAAGGCAGTTCGCAGCCTCCTCGCCTTTGCATTGCACGCTCACGGGATTGAAGCGGCATAGCTCGGGATTTTCGATCAGCCCGTCTTTTAAGCCGTCGAGCGAATCGCACTGCGCGAGGGCGGCGTCCTGCAAAATTTTCAGCTTCGCGGGCGGAATCCAGGCACCGGGCTGGCTGAGAGCGCGCTCGTCCCAAAGGCCCTTGGTCGAAAGATGTGTCCAGTAATTTGCGGGAGCACCAGCCACGATGCCGCGAAAATCCTGGGGAAACCGCTGAGCTTCCATGAGCGCTTCGCGGCCGCCGTCGGAGCATCCGACAAAGTATGCGAGCCTGGGATTTTTTCCATAGAACGCGGTGATGATCGCTTTGGCTTGTATGGAAACGACGTGCACGGCGCGGTAGCCGAAGTCGATCACCTTTTCAGGATGACCGACCGCCCAGGCAGCGCTCGCGGGGTTACCCTGATGGCCATCATCGGTCCCGGCAGCCGCGTAGCCGCGATACAAAGGCAGGGCCATAGAGGACAACGGAATCGCGCCGGCAAACGCGCCGTTGCCGACCTGCTCGAATTTGCCGTTCCAGCCGGACGCAGGAAGCCACACTTCGAAGCGGATTTCAGAATCGCCGGTCGGGGTGGCTACGCCTTGCACGCGGCAAAAGGCAGGCAGTTCGAAATTCGGCGGCGCCTGTCCTGGAGCCGCGGGCGGCTTGAACGCTCCGGTTGCCACGGACATGGCAGACGTGATTTTCGCACTTGAAAGGGAGAGGTTCGTAAGACTTTCGCAGGAACTCTGCGCGAAGGCGTTGCCAGCGCAGATCGCCAAGAGAAACGGCAATACCAGAGCCGACGTAAACGCAATGCGATGATTGATGGCGGTCTCCTCGCAGGATCGACGTGAACCCCGACGCGCGGGCCGACCTGCTTTGAATCGCGCCGAGTATCCGACGAGAAGCAGCGGTAGTCAACAATCGACCAAGGGATTTGCAATCGACCGCATCGAGCCGCCTGCTGAAATACGCGGAAGGCTGACACCCCAGCCGGAGATGCACCAACGGTCTGATCGCTAGCCTCCGGGCGAGAACGCAGGATACAAAGAGATGCGGCCGGGGAAGGCATTGATGGGTGTCCGCGCGCATACAATCATGCGAGGTTCGGAACGCGAACACGGCCGCAAAGCAGCGGCTGGAGTACAGCTGGTTCATGCTGAGCGATTCCCTGCCCGGTGTCTCAATGGACGCGCGACGAGCCGCGCGCAAAATCGTGCGGGCGTGCGTTTTGGGCAAAGGCGAAGTGACGCTAGGCCTGCCGGCGAAGCTGATCGCCAAAGCCGAGGCGCTGGCGCCGAATGCGTTTGAGTCTTTGCTGGCGGCGATGAATGAATGGATACTGCCCGATACCGCGAAAGGAAACGTGCAGAAGAAGGGCCGAGAGAGAACACATGGACGCACAGCTTCGTCACGCACCTGACGAGAAGAGCGGAACAGGAAAACAATCAAGCGCCCGACGGGGGATCCTCCGCCAGAACCAATCTGGCAGAACCCTGAGGCCACGATTCATGCATCATGCGCTGACTGTTCTGACGGCAGGCCTACTCCGCCGAAAAAGCAAGCAGGACGTTGCCAGGCATGGCGCCGAAGCCCGGATAGCCAGAGACTACGAAGATCATGCCTCCGGCAATCACCGGGCCGCCGACGTCAAGCGAGCCGCCGTGGGCCTCAATCTTGTTCACGGTATCGAAGGAGCGCGCCGTATCGAAATCCCAGATGATTTTTCCGTCG
>JASHWB010000309.1 GCA_030044295.1 Candidatus Acidiferrales bacterium | reverse complement strand
GTGGTAGAGCAGTCGGCCGCCGAGCTCCGCCTGGATGATCGCGACGCGCCCGTCCATTCCCTTCGAAACCACGCCGTCGCGTTTGCCGTATGCCTCGGGCTTGGTTTCGCCTTCACGCTGCCCGGCTCCCTTTCTCTGAATTCCGGGCTGCTGGGCAATCCCGGGGATAATTTTCAGCACGCTTGGTTCCTGTGGCATTTCGCGCGGGCTGTTCTGCATGGACAGAATCCCTTCTACACGCACCTGATGTTTTACCCGACGCGCGTCAATCTCTCTTGGAGCACCACCGATCCGCTCGCCGGGATCTTGGCGTTTCCGCTGAGCGTCTTCGCTGGACCGGTGGCCGCGTACAACTTCTCCCTGATTCTGCAGCTGGCGCTCGCCGCGTTCTGCGCGCGCTTGCTCTGCCTTCGCATTTCGCGAAACGAAATAGCCGCGCTGATCGGCGGAATGCTTTTCGGCTTTAGTCCGTATCTGGTCGCGCAGGCTCTGCAGCACTTGAGCCTCGTCACGGCGTTTCCGATCCCGCTCTTCGTGCTCGCACTGGACCGCATCGTCAGCGGTGAATCGCGTTCCTGGCGCGCCGGGATTCCGCTCGGAATTGCGTTGTTACTGGTGGCCTTCGCGCACTACGACTATGCCGCGATTTGCGTGGTTTTCGCTGTGCTACTGCTCGCAATCGAAATCTGGCAACGCTTCCAAAGTGGCATCCAGCTATTTGTCGCGCGGGTATGGAAACCAATCGCGGCCGGTGCAGCCACATTCCTCATTGGATTTGCTCCGCTGCTTTGGATGATGCTTGGCACGCCCTCTGAAATGCCCCTACCGCGCAAGCCCGGACACATAGAAGTCATGTCCGCCGACGTGCTCGGCTTTGCGATTCCCAGCTGGAATCATGTCTTTTTCGGGAAGTTTGCTAGGGGATGGAATCCTGATCTTTTTCTCGCGGGCGTGGAAGGAACGGTTTACATCGGCGCGATCGTGCTTGCGCTGGCGGTGCTGGGCTTCTGGAAACGCCGCAAAACGAACCAAGCCTGGGCAATCCGCGCAACGATTCTGGCATTCGCGTTTTGGCTTTTGTCACTCGGACCCCGACTTCACGTGCTCGGCCATGAACTGAGCGTTCCCGGGCCAGCGGCCATTCTTTTCGATCTACCATTCGCGAAATTTATTTCCGCCCCGGCACGATTCGACGTGGTCGTTGCTCTGTGCCTTGCGATCCTTAGC
Organism: Candidatus Acidiferrales bacterium; assembly: GCA_030044295.1. Classification (GTDB taxonomy): domain Bacteria; phylum Acidobacteriota; class Terriglobia; order Acidiferrales; family UBA7541; genus Palsa-295. Next base: position 2,252 of record JASHWB010000309.1, on the reverse strand, counting down.
TCGCTAGCCGTGAAATACCTCATCGAGTCGCCTGAGTTTCGAACGCTACGGTATTGGCTCGTCCCACTGATCGTCGCGCTGGTGATCGCGGATTACCTGACCATTCCCTTTCCGCGATCTTCGACCGTCGATCCAGGCAAAGGATACTCCGCGAGCCGGACCAATCCGGTGATCTACGGCTGCGCGGTCCCGCGACAGCTTCAGTCCGGTGCCATCCTTACCTTCCCAATGCTCAGTGCGCCGTATTGCCTGAGGAGTATGTGGATGCAGACCTCCGACCGAGGCAAGTTCGCGATCGTGGATGGATATCTCTCGTACTCGCCGCCGGATGTCTGGAAGCCATTCTGGAACGTTCGCATCCTGCGCTCGCTTATGTCGCTCGAAGGCATCTACCGCACGCCGATTGACACAACTGCCGACGCGGCGTCGGCTGCGACCACGATTCGCGAACTGAATCTGAGCGCAGCGGTGGTGTTCGACTCACCAGAACCAGAACAGGACGCAGGCGTCAGTTACATGGAAAAAGTTTTTGGAGTGAAGCCGGAGCGCGCCGGAACATGCACGATCTTTCGCCTAAAGCCGCCGAGCGACGCGCCTTCAGAAGATCCCGCGAAGTAGCGCTGAAACCGCGATCTTTCGCCGCGCCCCTACATTTTCATCGCGAAATCGATAATCGAACGAATCGCTACTCCCGTGGGGCCCTTGGCGAGCCACGGGCGTCCTTCATCGAGCCAGCACGTGGCGGCAATGTCGAGGTGAATCCAAGGCGTTTCGTCGGTGAACTCCTTCAGGAACCAGGCCGCGGTGATCGCACCGCCACCCTTACCGCTACCGGTGTTGCGGATATCCGCGATGTTGCTCTTGATCATCTCTTGGTATTCGTCGTCGATCGGCATGGGCCACATTTTTTCGCCGACGGCCTTGGCGCTGGCTAGGAACTGGTCCAGGTATTCGCGCGGCGTGCCAAACGCGCCCACGTTCACATTTGAGAGCGCCACTTCGATGGCGCCGGTCAACGTAGCCGCGTCGATCAGGTGCGTGCATCCGAGCTTGCGCGCGTAGAAGATTCCGTCGGCGAGAATCAAGCGCCCTTCCGCGTCGGTATTAATCACCTCAATCGTCTTGCCGGACATGGCGACTTGCACATCGCCCGGCTTCTGCGCACGCCCACCGGGCATGTTTTCCGTGGCGGGGATTACGGCGATGACGGAAATCGACGGCTTGAGAGCCGAAAGGGCGCGCATCGCGCCCAGCATCGTGGCGCCGCCTCCCATGTCGTACTTCATTTTTTCCATGTTATTAGCGGGTTTAATCGAGATGCCGCCCGTATCGAACGTCACGGCCTTTCCCACAAGTCCGAGCACCGGCCCGCCATGCCTGGAGTCTTTCGGCGTGTAGCGCAAAATAATCATGCGCGGCGGTTCAACGCTACCCTGTGCCACTCCAATCAACGCGCCCATTTTCAATTCCGCGATTTTGCGCTCGTCTAGAATTTCGACGCCGAGCCCGGCTTCCTTGGCCATGGCTTCGGCGCGTGCCGCGAGCATCCGCGGCGTCAGGCGATTCGATGGCTCATTGATCAAATCTCGCGCGAAATTCTGCGACTCCGCAATCACGCGCCCCTGCTCGACCGCGGTAATCAGCGCCCCCCCGAGCCCCGCGTCAAATCCAGCCAGCGAAACGGACTCGATCTCTTGTTTCTTTTTTTCGCTGCGGTATTTATCCGATTCGAAATCGGCGGCCACCAGCCCCTCGACGACGGCTTGCGCGGCTTCCGGCCCGCGCTCCCCTTCGCGCGTCAGGAAAATCAGCTTTTTCGCTCCGCGAGCTTTCAGATGACGCAGCGCCGTCCCGGCAATTTTTCGCAAGTCGGATGCCGAAAACTTCGCCGCTTTACCCGCTCCGACTAGCAGCAGTCGTTGTGCCGCTATCCCTTGAGGGAAATGAACCAGCACCAGCTCCAAGGGCTTGCCGCCCAGCTCGCCGCTCGCGGCCAGCGAATCGAGCCGTCCGTTCATCTCGCGGTTGATTTCGCCTAGCGATCCCTCGAATTTATTCTCTGCGTCGAAAACGTAGGTAATCAGCGCGTCGCCGCGCAGCTGAGAGTACGGCTCCGTCACCAGTCCAATCTGCATGTGTCCCTTTCGTTTAGCGCCGGCGCGAGCGGTACATCGCTTCGTCGGCCTCTTTTTTAGCCTCTTTGCGGCGCTCGGCTTCACGCCGGTCGTGGAATTTCCGTCCGCGCGCAATAG
>JASHWB010000308.1 GCA_030044295.1 Candidatus Acidiferrales bacterium | reverse complement strand
CTGAAATCGGTCACGTACCCGATGCAGTTGCTGACGCTGAATCGCTTGATGCCGCAGCAGAAATATTCGGAAGACAAAATCTCGCCTTACTTCTGGCCCAACGGGAAAATGCCGATCCGCGAAGACTGGAAACAAATGGCCGTGAGCGGATTCAAGGACTTTCGGCTTCGCGTGGGAGGACTCGTCGAGAATCCCGTCCAACTCTCGCTGGCCGATCTGGAGCGCCTGGGAGAAGTGGATCACATCACTATGCACCATTGCATCCAGGGGTGGAGCGGAATCGCGCAGTGGGGTGGCGTCCCGATGAAAAAGCTGATCGACCTCGTGCGGCCGAAACCGGAAGCGAAAGTCGTCGCCTTTTTTTCATTCGGCGAAGCTCTCTACGGCGGCCTTTATTACGATACGCAGAGCATCGACAACGTCCTGAAGCCGCAGTGCCTGCTGGCGACCCGCATGAACGGAAAACCACTACCGGAAGTTTATGGCGCGCCCTTGCGGCTGCGCGTTGAGAATCAGCTTGGGTACAAGATGGTGAAGTGGATCGAGCGTATCGAGTTCATCGAATCCGAAAAGCAGCTCGGCCAGGGGGAAGGCGGCAAGAACGAAGATGACGAATACTTCGATCTGCTGCCGAACATCTGATGCCCAACTCCGAAGCGGCTGCCCATCGTGGCGGACACGACCACATCGTTTCGCTGCTGAAGCGTCTCAGGCTGGATTGGCTGCTGGACCATTTTCCGCCACGGCTCGTGCGCTCCGTGTACGTATTCGTGAATGGATTCGTAACCATCGCATTACTCGCGCTGTTAGCATTCGTGAGTCACAACCCGTTTGTGTTCCCGTCGCTCGGGCCCACTGCCTTTCTGCTTTTCTTCTCGCCACTGGCAAAAACGTCCAGCCCGCGAAATACCGTGTTCGGCCACGCGATCGGAATCCTCTGCGGATACGGCGCCTTCGTCGTCACAGGAGCCGGCGCCCTTCCATTCGGTGCCCATTCAGGAATTTTCTGGCCGAGAATCCTCGCCGCCGCGCTTTCTCTATCGCTTACCGGCGGCCTTATGGTGCTGTTCGGCGTGAGCCACCCTCCGGCCGGAGCCACCACGCTGATCATCTCGCTGGGAATTATTTCCAAGCCGCGCGAGCTGGTGATTATCGAAGTGGCTGTGTTTCTGCTTGTCGCACAAGCTCTAGCGATTAACCGGCTCGCCGGCCTGCCCTATCCGTTCTGGAACGAGACGCCATCATCCGACCTGTCGACCCAGCATTCCGAATAGTTCAAGCCTTCCCACATCTGCACCGTTTTCGCCAGCTAGCCGTGACATACGAAAGTTGTACAGAGGTGCCGGATTGCTGCTGGTACATCGAGTGGCGTGGAAACTCTAGCGGAGAATACAACATATCCCGGATGGCACGTGAACGGCGTCTTGACGACGCTGAATTGAGCGAGATGGCAGTCTTCGAGGTAAGGGCCGCTCACCACAATCGGCGCGAAGTGTACGTGGGCGGTTCCACCGTCAGCGCGATCGTCGGCAACAAATTCGCTCCGGGAGCTCTCGACCGTTATCTTGGACGCACCGGCTATGAATCGCAGCAGACTCCCGAGCCTGACGATCCTTCGCGTCCCGATAATCTCTGGGCGCCTCTCGACGCCCGCGAAGACCGCGGCGCGCACGGCGCGTTCACCAGCCGCGCGCATTCCCGCAGCCTGCAACTTTGGGCCGATCTGCACCGCTTGTAGCTTTCCTTGGGATTGGGAATCGCCGCCGGCGTGGGCGCGTCCCTTTTTCTGGCCAGCCGCAATGATCACGCAAAGTGGTAATCTCAAGGCCCAGCCAGCAAACGAAAGGACAGTGCCTTAGCGTCCCAAGACGATTCCGCATGGCGCCCCGCAATCGACTATTGCAGGTGTTCGTCATCGTGCTCGCTCTGGCTATTTCGATCGGCTGGCCAGGCGAAGCTGCGGGGTACTCTGTCCTCGCGCACGAGGCGATCATTGATAGTGCCTGGGACACGAACATCCGGCCGCTGCTGTTGCAGCGATTCCCAAACGCCACTCCGCAGCAGCTTAAGGAGGCCCATGGCTACGCTTACGGCGGGGCCATCATCCAGGACATGGGCTACTATCCGCACGGAGACCGCTTTTTCAGCGATCTCACGCATTACGTCCGCAGCGGCGATTTTGTCGTCGCCCTGATCCACGACTCGCAGGATATTGATGGCTACGCCTTCGCCCTCGGAGCGCTTTCGCACTACGCAGCCGACACCGAAGGTCATTCGCTCGGCACCAATGTTTCCGAACCCCTGCTTTATCCCCGGCTGAAAAAGAGGTACGGCGACTGGATCACCTACGAGCAGGACCCGCTCGCACACATCAAGACCGAGTTCGGATTCGACGTGCTCGAAGTGGCGCAGGGTCGCTACGCGCCGCAGAGCTATCACGACTTCATCGGCTTCGGCGTGGCCGTTCCGCTGCTCGCGCAGGCCTTTCAACAAACCTACGGCCTCGATCTTCAATCGGTGCTAACGAACGAGAATCAGGTGCTCGGCTCGTATCGCCGCGACGTAAGCCAATTGATTCCCAAAGCCACGCGCATCGCCTGGACCCTGAAAAAAGACGAGATAAGAAAAGACCGGCCCAGCATCACCAAAAGGGAGTTCCTCTACAATATTTCGCGCTCCAGCTATCGCAAATACTGGGGCAGGGACTACAAAGGCCCCACTTTCAGCGATCGTGTCCTCGCGTTCTTGATCCGCATCCTACCGAAAATTGGCCCGCTTCAAGTGCTCGAATTGAAAACGCCGACGCCCGCTACCGAGCGCACTTTTGAAGCCAGTTTCAACGCCAGCCTCTCGCTCTATCGCCAGCTACTCGACCACGTCGGTTCAAACTCTCTCGTTCTCGCCAATCTCAATTTCGATACCGGCCAGCCTTCGGGGCCCGGCCAGTACCACCTCACGGACAAGACGCAGGCTCAGCTGCTCGACGCCCTCGCCAAGCAGAACTTTCGCGGCGCCTCGCCAGAGCTTCGCACCGAACTTTTGCAATATTTCGCCGATCCGAATGCTCACTATGCCGTCGCCAAGAACCGCAAGGAATGGGCCAGGGTGCAAACCGAACTGCAACAACTGAAAACCGCCGCTCCGCGGCCGGGCGCGTCGACGGCCGACGCGCCTGGATCCGCGCATCCCACGGCGCTCGACGAATCTCATGCTTACTGAAAAGCCGCGATTGTGGCGCAGTCCTAGCCCGATGAAAAGGCGTTTTCGGCTTGCGTCTGTTGCGTCCATCCAACCACGCGAAGACGTTTTCGCCCTAAGGAGAGAAACGTGAAACCAATCTCGTGGGCCGGTATCCTTTTAATTGCGCTCGGTGTGGTGCTTTTGGTCGCCCAGAGCATTTCCTACAACAAGAAGAAAAACGTGCTGGATATCGGCGGCGTTCACGTAACCACCACCCAGCGGCAGAGCATCGAAATTCCGCCGGTCGTAGGCGGGCTCATCGTTCTCGGCGGAATCGTTCTGGTAGTCGCCGGCTCGCGGCAGAGGACGTAGCACCCGCGACGCGAGCTTGCCCGCAAGCCTCGCGGTAACTGGTTCCAATATCAGCGTGCCGCCTCTGGGCTCGCCGCTTTTGCTGACACCGCGCCCCCGGTTGCCACCGGCTCGGCCGCCGTCGACTCTTTCTTGCTGCCGTGATCGAAGAAATCGAGCCCATACTTCGGCGCATCCTTCGTGCCGGTAATTTTGACGGGCAGCATCGTGCCGCCGTCTTTGCCGCGAAAAAAAGGATCGACGGCCTTCAAGAGCACCGACTTGATCCCCGTGGTTGTCTGCGAAACGGACGCATCGAGCCGCAGCTTTCCGCGAAAATCCAATTGGCCGCTGTCCATACTGTACGTTCCGGCCATCGCCAATGCCGCGCCCTTCACTCCGAAATTTAGCCGAGAAAAATCGACGATGCCCTTGTCCATGCGAAACGCACCGTGCAGCTCCGATGTCTGCCGCCCTTCCGTGCCCAATCGAGGCTCGCCTTGCGCTTTGTGACTGAGCATGTTCACGCGGCCCTGAATTTCTCCATTCGTAAAAAGACCGTCCTGGACGGTGAATTGGCCGGTCAGGCGCATCCGTTCGAGCAGGTCTTCATCTTTTTCCGGGATATCGATGCGCACCTTTAGCCGCGCGGCGCCGGTCATCGCCGGCTCATTCGTTCGGACCGCAAGCCGCAGCAAATCCTCGACGCGCCCTTTCTGCGTGACGGCATCAAGCTCGATGGTGCGGCCCCGTAACGGCGTCAGATCGACCACCTCGCCGCGAACCGCCAGCGTTGTGTTCGCGAGCGTCGCCGTCACGTTGTTCAAAATTACGTCGCCGTTCGTCGCGTCCACAACCGCCGAATAATCCGTATGCAACGCCACAGGACCGCTCGATGTGCGCAATGCGAAATTCGGCGTGTCCGTTTCGCCTTCCACTTGCAGCTCGTCAAGCGGCCCGTGAAAGTTTCCGCGCG
>JASHWB010000307.1 GCA_030044295.1 Candidatus Acidiferrales bacterium | reverse complement strand
TCGCCAATGGTACTAATTACGATCGGATATTGAGATTTTAGGCATCTTCGGAACGCTCGCGAGCAGTCGCTTTTGCCGCCCAGCGGTCACCTAAACAGCGGCAGTGACGGGATGCTCGGCTTGGCAAGACTACGATGGCCTACCGCCTGGAGTCAGCTGCGGGAAGAGGGATTGGAGCTGCCGGAGCCGTTTGAGGGGCCATGGCTGCCGGAGTATTCGTCGTAGGCTTTGATGATGCGCTGGACGAGACTGTGGCGGACGACGTCGCGCTCGTCGAAATAGATGAGGGCGATGCCGTCGATTTTGCCGACGACGTCGATCGCTTCGACAAGGCCGGAGCGGCGCGTATCGGGCAGGTCGATCTGCGTGATGTCTCCGGTGATCACGGCCTTGGAGTTGAAGCCCAGCCGCGTGAGGAACATCTTCATCTGCTCGCTGGTGGTGTTCTGGGCTTCGTCGAGGATGACAAACGAGTCGTTCAGAGTGCGGCCACGCATGAAGGCGAGCGGCGCGACTTCGATGATGTCCTTTTCGAGAAAGCGCTCGAGCTTATCGGCTTCGAGCAGGTCGTGGAGCGCGTCGTAGAGCGGACGCATATACGGATCGACCTTTTCCTGCAAGGTGCCGGGAAGAAAACCGAGGCGCTCGCCGGCTTCGACGGCCGGCCGCGCGAGGATGATGCGATTCACTTGCTTTGAAAGCAGCGCGGCGACGGCCATGGCGACAGCAATGTACGTTTTGCCGGTGCCACCCGGGCCGATGGCGAAAACCATGTCGTAATTTTCAAGCGCTTCGATGTAGCGCTTCTGATTGGCGCTTTTCGGAGAGACGGTGCGTTTGCCAAGCGAGCGAGAACGAGTGGGCGAAAAAGCGCTGTGGAGGGTCGAGGTAGGCTCGTCCGCGGCGGTTTGCAGCAGCGCCTTCACTTCCTGGCTATTGGGAATGCTGCCTTCCCGGACGCGTTCGTTATAGGCGCCAATGATGCGCGCGGCGCGCTCGACCTGCGCGGGTTCGCCCTCGATTTCAAGGTCGCGATCGCTTAGATGCGTACTAACGCGCAGAGTGGATTCGAAGAGCCTTAGATTTTCATCGAGGGTGCCGAAGAATTCGTTGATGCCTCCGGCGATTCGGACGGTTTGTTTCATCAAGTATCTAGACGAAGGATAACGCCGCACGAGAGGGAGGGTCAAGGCGACGAAAATTGAGCGGCTCCAGCAGACGTGCGGAGAAGGATCGGCAACAACGGGGCACAGCGTGCTGTGCCGCTACGCACGAAAATTACCGCTAGCGACGAGTCAGTCGATACATTTTTGTGTCAAGCATTGGTCGCCTGCCGGGCATACAGCCCGGCGCTACATGACCCTGTCGGAAGCGCATTCCTAACCGGACGCGCACAGATGCGGACGCCTCAGCGCCTCTCGGAAAAGCGGCGGGTGACATCGTGGGCGGCGAGGGTGACGAATTCGAGATAGGAGTGAAGCGCGGCTTCCAGATCGATCTGGCGGCGTTTGCGCTTCCCTTCCCGATAATCGAGGATGGCTTCGAATCCGGAGGGATCGGCGCCGGTCCAAGAGGCGATGGCGGCGACCGATTCGCGCTTCGTTTGTGGAGGCGGCTCGCCTGCGGCCATTATCGCGTGGCGGAAGAGTGCACAAAAGCGGCTAACGGACGAGTACATGATATCGAACTGTGGCTTAGGCTTTTCGGGCGCCGCGAGGATCGCCTGGCGAAGGCTGAGCATATCGCGATGCAATTCGCGCTCGACTTGAAAGCGGTGGAGCTGCAGCGGGACCTGGAAGTTTTCGATCCAGTCCGTGCCGAAAAGAATGCGGTGGTGATTTTTGATATCGAAGAGCTCGATGGCGAAGAGATGCGCGGAGCGGCAGAGTTCTTCAAAAGTGAACAACATCGGAGCAGGATTGCCTTCTTCAATCCACCAGGCGACGACGGGGCGCAGTTGCGACAACTCGGCCGAGCCAGCGCGCTCAAGAAGGCACAGTATGTTCAAGTTGGAGTGTCCGGCGGAAAATTCGCCCGCTACGGCCGAGCCGAAGAGCACTACGGACTGGAGATTTTCTCCAGCGGCAGCCTGCAGTCGGTTGACGAATTCCGCGAGCGTCGATTCCATGAGCGCTATTACACTCCTCAGCCGGGCCAATAAGCGCGCTAGAAAAACGATAGCAGAGACGAGAACGGGCGACGAGAATGATCCGGGCGGCTTCGCTCATTCATGCACGGCTGATGCGAGGGCGCTCCGGCGCGCAGCTTCCGCGGCCTCGGCAGAAGATTCGCGCGGCTTTTCCGATTGATCCTTCCGAATTCAGCGTGAAGCCGCGGAAGGCTTAGAGGCGGTGCATGTCGCTGGAGGTGCCGCCGGCGGCGGGCAAATAGCAGCGCTGCGTGTAATCCATGACCATGCGGTCGGCGTTGAACCGCCAGCCGAGCGTGCGAATGGCACGCTTCATGCGCTTGATCCATCCACGCGGCAAGCCATCGCGATCGCGCTGGTAAAAAAGCGGGATCACTTCATCGCGCAAGGCGCGATAGAGATTCTCGGCGTCGCGCTCGTCGTGTACGTGCATGTTGGAATGCGTGCGGCCGTTGCCGATGGCGAAACCGTTGAGGCCGTCGTACGCTTCGGCCCACCAGCCGTCCAAAATGGAGAGATTAAGGCCGCCGTTCAGGACGACCTTTTGTCCGCTAGTGCCGGACGCTTCTTGCGGCCGGCGAGGATTGTTCAACCAGACGTCCACGCCCTGCAC
>JASHWB010000306.1 GCA_030044295.1 Candidatus Acidiferrales bacterium | reverse complement strand
GCCGCTTCGCGGTACACTGCCACACAGCGCAAGATAGCATTCGACAAGGCCGATAACCCTTGCCGCCAACACGAGCTAAATCATCAATGTCCCTGAGCGAAGCGGTCAGTGTCGCTACCGCCAGCTTGTGGGCGCACAAGATGCGCACCGTGCTCACGCTGCTTGGTGTCGTCATTGGCGTTACGGCCGTAATCGCGGTCGTGAGCCTGGTCGGCGGACTCAACACTTACGTCGCCAATGCCATCTCCAACGATCTCGGCGCGGACACCTTCCTGATCAACCGCGCGCCTTCCATCATTTCCAATATCGACCAGTGGCAGGAGGCACAGAAGCGCCGCAAGTTCCTCTACGACGATTACAACTATCTGCTCGACAACTGCCACAGCTGCCGCAATATCGCCGCCGACCTCGGCACTGTAGGTGACGTGAAGTACGGCACGCAGGATCTGTCGAGTACCAACGTCATCGGATTCACCTACCAGATGCCCGAAGTTTATAAGCGCGACCTTGCCATGGGCCGCTACTTCACTCGTATGGACGAACTCCGCGCCTCGCCCGTCTGCGACGTCGGCTACGATATCTGGAACAAGCTCATGCCCGGCAGCAATCCGGTTGGCAAGGAGATTCGCGTCGATTCCGGTGAATGCGAAATCATCGGCGTGGCTACGAAGCGCGGCTCGCTCATGGGCCAGTCGGAGGACGACTGGGTGATCATGCCCCTCACCACCTATCAGACCATCTACGGCAGCAACGATTCGCTGACCCTGTGGGTGAAGGCTTACAGCACTACAACGTTGGAAGCTACCATGGACGAAGTCCGCCTGCTCCTGCGCGGCCGCCGTCACGTCCCGTATCTCAAGGCCGACGACTTCGCCATGGAAACCAACCAATCATTTCTTCAGCTCTGGAGCAGCATCAGCAGCACCTTCTTCGGCGTTACCATCGGCATAGCTTCGATTTCTCTTATTGTTGGCGGCATCGTGATCATGAACATCATGCTCGTTTCCGTCACCGAGCGGACGCGCGAAATTGGTCTGCGCAAATCGCTCGGGGCGCGTCGCATCGATATTCAGAAACAATTCTTGATTGAGTCCTCCACCATTGCTGCCATCGGCGGAGGCATCGGAGTGGCCTTGGGGATTCTTCTGGCAAAAATCGTCACCTGGACTACCGCGCTGCCCAGTTCCGTCGCGCTGTGGTCGGTTCTGATGGGATTGATCGTCGCCACTAGCGTCGGCCTGTTTTTCGGAGTGTATCCCGCAACTAAAGCCGCGCGCCTCGATCCTGTCGTCGCGCTGCGATCGGAGTGAATGAGCCCGTGGCTTCGAGCCAAAAATTCAGCCAGTTGCAGGAATCGGTCCTGCTAGCCGTCGATGTGCTGCGCCGCAACCGCCTGCGCTCGTTCCTTACCGTGCTCGGCATCGTCATCGGCGTCACCACCATCATCGCCATCGGCGCGGTGATCAACGGACTCAACTCCAACGTGCTCGGTCAAATACAGACTCTCGGATCCAGCACCATCATCGTTTCCAAGATCGACTGGGCTACTCAGGGCCGTCCCACGCCAGCCATGCTCCAGCGCAAGGACTTGAACCCCAACTGGGTACCCGGCATGCTGACCTTGCCTCACGTCGTCGCCGCTGGCGCCGTTCAGCAGATCGCCGTCTATCTCGGGAACCAAGCCGGAGGAATGAGCGAAGTCCGCCGCGGCAACATTCGTGCAGCCAGCGTGATTCTTGAGGGCGATACGCCCTCCATAGCCGACATCACCAATCTCCAGCTGTCTCAGGGCCGCTACTTCAACACGACCGACGAGACGCGCGATTTGCCAGTAACCGTGCTTGGGAGTATCACCGCGAATACGCTGTTTCCTTACGGTGACAATCCCATAGGCCAGGAAGTGCAGATCGAAGGACGGCTCTTCACCGTCATCGGTGTGCTGCAGCCACAGAAGAACGCCCTCGGAACGGGCGAAAATCAGCAGGATAACGAAGCGATGGTTCCGTTTTCCGTGATTCGCAAACTGCACCCGGAAAACAAAAACGTCATCCTTCTTGCCAAAGCCGATTCCACAAAAAATCTTCCGCTGGCTGTCGACTCTGTCCGCGAATACATTCGCCGCATGCGCAAGCTTTCGTCCACGAAAGACGATGACTTCGCGCTGATGACCACCGACACGTTCGTTCAAACCTGGAACCAAATTTCCGATGGGATTTTTATCGTCATGCTCGCCGTGGGTTCGGTCGCGCTGCTCGTCGGCGGTGTGGGAGTGATGAACATCATGCTCGTCAGCGTCACCGAGCGCACCCGCGAGATCGGCGTGCGCAAGGCCATCGGCGCCCGCCGCATCAATATCCTTACCCAATTTTTGCTGGAGGCCGTCACCCTGGCCGGAGTTGGCGGCGCAATCGGAGTCTTTCTCGGCTGGTCCTTCGTTCTCTTGTTGCGATTGGCGTTCCCGTCGTTCCCTGCATCCCTCTCAGCCACTCTGGTGATCCTCGGCGTCGTGGTCGCGGCTATGATCGGGATTTTCTTCGGAGTGTACCCTGCGTGGAAAGCCGCGCGACTGAACCCCGTGGAAGCGCTGCGCTACGAGTAATCGAGAATCGATCGGCAATGCGCGCGATCAATTCCTCCCGGCGAGCGCCCGCAATGATTCTTCAAACGGCGCTCGCGCCACGCCGCGCTCGGTGATAATCGCGGCGATGAATCGCGCCGGAGTCACATCAAACGCCGGGTGTGCCGCTCGCACGGGCGGCGAAATGCGCGTCCCGCCGATATGCGTCACTTCTTCTTCTGCTCGCTCCTCGATCGGGATCTGCTCGCCCGAGGAAATCGACAGATCGAGCGTGGAAATCGGCGCCGCCACATAGAACGGAATCGCGTGCTCTTTTGCCAGCACCGCGATTCCGTAGGTCCCGATTTTATTGGCCGTGTCGCCATTGCGCGCGATGCGGTCCGCGCCGACCACCACCGCTCCCACGCCGCCGGTCTTCAGGAAGTGCCCCACCATGTTGTCCGTGATCAGCGTCAGCGGAATGCCATCCTGATGCAGTTCCCAAGCCGTCAGCCGCGCGCCCTGCAAGTAGGGTCGCGTCTCCGGCACCAGCACTTCCAGCTTGTGATTCGCATCGACGGCCATGCGAATCACGCCCAGGGCCGTGCCGATTCCGCCGGTCGCCAGGGCGCCCGCGTTGCACTGCGTCATCACCCGGCCGTGCTTGGGCAGAAGCGCCGCTCCGAACGCGCCGATCCGGCGGTCGGCTTCGCGGCGCTCTTGGTGCACTTTTTGTGCTTCGGCCACCAGGCCGGCGCGAATCTTGGCGAGTGAAGAAGTGCCGTTGGCCGAAGCGGCCGCTTCGGCGGCCAGCTCCTCGAAGCGGAGCTTGAAGCGATCGATCGCCCAGAACAGATCAACGGCGGTGGGGCGCGTCTTGGCGAGCGTGTCGCAAATGACGGCAAAT
>JASHWB010000023.1 GCA_030044295.1 Candidatus Acidiferrales bacterium | reverse complement strand
TCATGCTGCGCACGCTCGGCATTCCCGCGCGGTACGCCACCGGCTTTGCTCCGGGCGAATACAATCCGATCGCAGGCGACTACATCGTTCGCGGCAGCGATGCCCATGCCTGGGTCGAGGTTTATTTTCCCGGCTACGGCTGGCTCACCTTCGATCCCACGCCTTCGGGAGATGAAAAACACGGCGGTGTCTTCGATCATCTCGGCCTTTATTGGGATTGGTTTCAGTACAACTGGGGCGAATGGGTGGTGAACTACGACTTTTACCACCAGATCACGCTCGGCAGAGACGTGCATAGCGCGTCGCGCACCTGGAGCGACCGCGTTCGCGATTTCTACCGGCACGGCCAGCAGGCAGCTCTGAACGCGATCCTTGCCCTCGACCGCCGCACCGAGGCATCCCCGTATTTCCTGCCGTCTCTACTCATGCTTCTGGTCGCGGTTCTGATCGCGCTGCGTGGACGCGCTCTGATCCGTTATCTCGTCGCCCGCTGGCGCCTGCGCGCACACAGCGGTAGTGTCACCGCCAGACTGGCCGCGCTTGAATATTCCGAAATGCTGCGACTTCTCGAAAAGCGCGGCTGGAAAAAGTCTCCGTCGCAAACGGCTATCGAATTCGCCTCTGCCATCCCCGCGCCCGAATTCGCCGCGCCTGTCGCCCAACTCACCGAGATCTACCAGTCGACTCGTTTTGGCGCCCATCCGGCCCCGATCGAGCAAATGTCTGCTCTTCTGCGTACGATCCGCGACCTCCTCCGCTCCCGCCCGCGTCCATCGCGATGAATCGCCGCGTCTGGATCCTGCTCGCCGCACTCGCAATACCCATCGTAGCGGTGTTTTTCATCCCGCCGATTCCGCAGAGTGAGACCTATCACAGTTTCGCCGACCAGCGCGTACTCTTCGGAGTCCCGAACGCCCTTAACGCGCTCTCGAATATCTTTTTTCTTTTCGTCGGCGTCGCAGGCCTGCGATTTTCCTTGCATGCCGCCAAAGATTCAAACGCGACCTTCATCGAGCCGCGGGAACGCTGGTCATATGTCGTCTTCTTTGCGGGAGTGACGCTGACCGTCTTCGGCTCAACCTATTATCACCTTCACCCAAACGACAGCACCCTCGTTTGGGACCGCATCCCAATGGCGATCGGCTTCATGGCCCTCGTCGCAGCCGTCATCTCGGAGCGGCTGAACGTAAAGCTCGGAGTTATCTTCCTGGCGCCGCTCGTCGCCTTGGGCGTCGCCAGCGTTCTCTACTGGCGCTTCACGCAAGCTATCGGCCGAGGTGACCTGCGCTCGTACGGCGTCACACAGTTCGGTTCGCTATTGGCGATTCTGCTGATGCTCGCGCTCTTTCCACCACGCTACACGCGAGGCGCGGACTTCATCGCCTCGCTCGCCATTTACGGAGTCGCGAAAGTTTTCGAAGCCGCGGACCGTCCAATCTTCGCGCTTGGCCACGTCATCAGCGGCCACACCGTGAAACATCTCGTCGCCGCGTTTTCGGCGTACTGGATACTTCGGATGCTCCGCCTTCGCGCCCCGCTCGCATCGCCTGCCACCGTCGAACCCGGCTTCTAGCGCGACGCCGTGCAGGCGCCGCCTGATGGCCGCTCCGTTAGTAGCATCCGCTCTCTGCCTGTCCTCGTGCTCGCGGCACTCTCCGGCAGGAATCCGAGGCCCTTGCACTCTCCTCCGCACTATGCCAGCCTGTTAATTGGCCGCGCTTGCCGTAACGCTTCACGCGGCGCTCCCGAACATGCCTAAAGTCGGATTCGTCAGCCTCGGCTGCCCCAAGAACCTCGTCGATAGCGAGGTGATGATGGGCGTTCTCGCGCGCGCAGGCTATGAGCTCACGCCGCGAGCCGCTGAAGCCGATGTGCTCGTCGTCAACACCTGCAGCTTCATCGCTCCGGCGCAACAGGAGTCGGTCAACTCGATCCTCGAAATGGCCGAATTCAAGAAGTTCGGCCGCGCTCAAAAGTTGATTGTCGCGGGCTGCCTGGTCGAACGCTACCGCGATGAAATTCAGCAGCAGATTCCCGAAGTGGACGCCGTGATCGGCACTGGTGAAGTGGAAAAAATTCTCGCGGCCTGCCAGGGAGAATTAAACGCGAATGCGGCCGCAGAGCTGCCGACGTATCTCTATCACGACCTCACGCCGCGCATTCTCTCCACACCGCGCCACTCCGCCTATATCAAGATTAATGAAGGTTGCGACCATCCCTGCACCTTCTGCGTGATTCCGCAGTTGCGCGGAAAATTCCGCAGCCGCCGCTTCGAATCCGTCGTTCGCGAAGCCAAAAATCTTGCCGCCGCGGGCGTTCGCGAAATCTGTCTAGTCGGACAGGACACTACCTACTACGGCGAAGATCTAGGCCTTCGGGATGGCCTTCCCACTCTTCTCGCGCGGCTCGCGCAAATCGAAGACTTGCACTGGGTGCGTTTTCTTTACTGCTATCCGAATCGCATCACGCCAAAATTGCTCGATACCATCGCCGAGCATTCGCGCCTGGTGAAATATCTCGACGTGCCGTTGCAACACGCCAGCCGCAACGTCCTCGCCCATATGAAGCGCGGCTCTCACGGCGACGCGTTCCTGAAGACGCTCGAAAAGATTCGCCGCGCGATTCCCGGCATCTCGATCCGCACCTCATTCATCGTTGGATTCCCCGGCGAAACGGAGCAGGATTTCCGTGAACTGTGCAGTTTCGTGCGCGCTGCCGAATTTGACTGGATGGGCGTTTTCTCCTATTCGGACGAAGACAAAGCCGCCAGCCACGCGCATGAGAAGAAAATTGATGCCGAGACGATCGCACGCCGCCGCGATACGCTGATGTCCCTTCAG
>JASHWB010000305.1 GCA_030044295.1 Candidatus Acidiferrales bacterium | reverse complement strand
AATCCTCCCCCCTTCGGCGGCATCTATTTGGCCAATGGCCCATAGCCCTAGTGACTGCCCGCACGCGCATATTCGCTACTGCCGAGTTCCTTGGTGCGCGAAGCACGACAGCGGTTGGTACTGCGATGATTGCGATGCTCCGCTCACGTATGAGTTCGCCAAGCAGCGCGGGGCGGCAACGTAAATGCCTTCCCTCGCCCGCACCTCTCTCGTCAAAGACTCCGCTTGGGGTCGATCCATGCTCGCCACTCGTGCGGGTCATGCTTCTGTTCGCGCCCGTAGGAAGCGCGGCTGGGAGGAGTTTACTCGGTTTCAGAAGTTCAGCGTCGTCGTATGTCTGCGCAAAGGTTTACGTTCCCGCATCCTGAATGCTGAGACTCATTGTCGGAAGGTAACCGGTCTCGGTCTGCTCGATTATCTTCTACTCCTACGGGCAGAAGGGAAATATCCACTCGCATAATGCGTTCGCATAACATGTATTATGTCAACTACACCTGCCCGCCTCGCCCGCGCCTTGCAATTTGCGAAACTCATCGCTGCGGCACGAGAGGCGCTGCCGTGTTCGTGTCCAGTGTGCCGGCCGGAGCGGGGGTGGAACCCCCAGCGAGTCGCGAAGAAGTCGTTGATGCCGTCTCACCAAAAAAGAAAAAATGAAAAGTACGGAAGAGATACGGCGGAAGGCGGCGGAGCTACAGAAGCCGTTGGCGGATTTTTTTCATGAGCAGTTTGACAGCGGGCTTGAGGATGTGACGGAGCATCTGAAGATAATCGACGCGGCGTGTCAGGTGATGATGGTGACGGCGAGCAATCGGCTGCATGAGATCAAGCGGGATGGAACGAGCCAGGCGGCCCCGTTCGTTTTAGGGGGCAAGTTCGCCCGGTTACGGCAGGCGCTGGAGGAATGGTTTCGGGGGCATTTGACAGCGGAGTTTGGGGATGAAGTGGATCAGCTACGAGTCGCGGGATATTTATGCGAGAACA
The DNA here is from genome assembly GCA_030044295.1 of Candidatus Acidiferrales bacterium. Taxonomy (GTDB): domain Bacteria; phylum Acidobacteriota; class Terriglobia; order Acidiferrales; family UBA7541; genus Palsa-295. The sequence goes on along the minus strand of JASHWB010000305.1, from coordinate 4,315 downwards.
CGATGCGAATGTGTGCGCGGGAATTGACGGCACTCAAGCTTCAGGAGGAGGCGGAGCGTCCGAGGATAATAGTTGCTCATTGATTTGTCGCAACTATTTGAGGCAATCTAGCTGGAGGGGGCGTTTGACCTGTTCCGGCGCCAGCATGGGATTGGTGCGGGGACGGTGAATCGGCAGAAGTTCATGGCGATATTGCCGCGCGCGATGGCGGTGATTACGGGCCGGAACTGAAGTGGGGCGCAAGCGCAAGCCGTCCGAGATTCGTCCGAAGCCGAAGCCCGAGGCGATAGAACGGCTCATCGCGGAGATGCGGGGGGCGCCGGTTCCTGAGCGGGTGCCGAACGAGATCGGGGACCAAGATGGGATTCGCGCGTGGTTGCAGCGGTCGGCGGAGAAGGAGTTGTGGTTCTTTTCGCGCTGGATTCTGGGGAATGATCATCTTGCGCTGGGGGAATTTCACCGGCGTGAAGTCTGTCCGTTTCTGACCGACTTCAGTAGTTCCCGGTTCAAATTGTTGATGCTGCCGATGGGACATTTGAAGACCACGGTGGTGAGCCGCTCGATGCCGCTCCACGTCTTGGTGCAGCGCGCACACAGCAACATTTACGTGCCGGGGCTGAAGGGCGCGGAGATGTGTACGCTGCTGGCGAACGAGAACATCCAGAAGGCGAAGGAGAACCTGGACGTGCTGGCGCGTCACGCGCTGGAAAATGAGTGGTTGTACTGGCTGTGGCCAGATGTGTTCTGGACGACCAAGAAGGAAGCGCCGCGCTGGAATGACGAGGCGTTCGAGGTCAAGCGGCAGCGGGTACGGGCGGAGCCGTCGGTCAAGGCGATCGGCATGAAGACCGGCTTCATCGGGGGATACTTTGACGTGATTGCGCCCGACGATATAGCCGCGCTTCAGGCATCGCAAGACCCGCCGGTGATGGAGCGCTGCAAGAAGTTTCGCCGCGCATCGATGACGCGCCTTTACGACAAGCGGCGCGGAATACATATCGGAATCGGGACGCACTGGGGCGCGGACGACGTGTACGTCGAATGGAAGAAGGATCACCGGGTTGAAGTGATGATCCGGTCGATTCTTGAGTTCGACGACGAATCGAAAACCGAAAAACCGCTATGGCCGGAAAAGTTTCCGATGGACGTGATCGAGAGCATGCGCAAGGGGATGGACCCGATCGAATTTGCGCTGTGGTATCTCAACAAGCCGGTCGCCGCAGGCTATACCGCGCTTCGATGGGAAGACCTGCGCGAGTATTCGATGAGTCCCGACGGCCGCGAAATTTACTTTCACCAGAGCGAAGTGGATGAACGCATTAACCTGCGCTCGCAGACTATCTCGCGCAACCTCGGCTTCGTGCTCGGATCGGCCAAGTACGATCCGATGAACGGAACCCTGCGCAAAAAGATTCCGGCCTCGATGGACGGGGATTGGGTTGATCATATGCGGCTCAAAAATTCGCGTTGCGAGCAATGCGGTGTGCCCCGTGGCGTTGACGGAGCCTATGCCTGCGAACATGCACCGACCGAGACCCGCACAGGCTATCGGTTTTTGGGACAACTCTGATGGCCGAGATCGTTACCCTCACGGTAAACCGACTCTACCGGACTGCGGCGTGCGACCCTGCAGGTGGTCCGACCGGTAAGAAACAGTCGGGCCGTTCCCGCGCGTCGATCTGCGTCTTGGGCGAGGACGAGCTTGAGCGGATGGTGATCTTATATACGTTTGCCAAGCGCATCGCCCCCGACGAACTGATTACGCTCATCTTTCAGGCACAGGAACGCTGGAAACCGGCAGTATTCGGCATCGATGCCAGCGGTCCGCAACTAATCTTCTACCAGCAGCTATTAAAGGAAGCGCGGGAGCGCGGGGTAAAGTGGAATCCGCGGCCGATCGCGCTGGCGCAGGACAAGACCGATTCAATCGAGAAGACCATTCAGCCGATTGCGGCGGCCGGGCGGTTGATTCGTCCGCCGGACAAGGAGTGCTATGCGCTCGCCGACGAGATGCGCCAATTTCCATCGGGAACGTATCGCGATGCGCTTGATGCGCTCGCGATGGCGATCCGGCTTATGCCGAGCGTACTGCCACAGCACCTGCGGATGCTCAACGAGCAACAGTTGCGCTCGTACCTGACCCGCAGCGGATTCACCAAGGACATGATCGAATCGCGTATTCAACAACGCGAACAATTCCGCTAGATTCCGCTACATGCCTGAAGTGTGCTCTTGCCCTTTATGTGGCGCGAACCAATATCGCTTCGGCGGCGCTAAGGGTCTAATCGCCCATCTTGTGAAGGAACATCGTCGCAGCGGACAAGAAGTCCATGATTTGTTGTTAGACGGAAAGCGAAACGGCGTCGGAATTCCTGTCGTTGTTTTGGGAAGAGAAGACGGAACGCTCGATCTAGATTGGGAGAAGATAATTTGTGGCTGAGAATTGCGGGCAAGCCAGCGGGTTAATCGCCGCGCGCGTTCGCGACCCGTTCTTTCAGGCGACTACTCAGCTGCAAATCATCTCGCTGATCTCGTACGCGCAGCAGGTGGTCAATGGGGCACTCTCCGACGTAGTGCAGAACGCGCCGCTGTTGCTTCAGCCGCGCACCCTCATCTATCAACTCTCGACGTTCCTGCCGAGCGCAATCAAAGTGCTCGCGGTGACCGATGCGAGTGGACGCGACCTCGACCCCATCATGGAGATTGCTGGACTTCAGCAACTGGAAATGAAATGGCCGGTCGCGGTCGCCGATGCGCCGCGCGGTTTCGTGCAGGTCGGCGCGGACCTGTTGGTTATCTATCCGGCGGTGCGGTCGCAACAAACGCTCACGGTGAAGTATTCCAGGCTGACGCCGCAGGTCGCGAATCCGCCCGACTCCACGGTGGTGCCGAACGAAGACGACTCGGCGGTAAACGCGCTCACCGAAGCGTTGCTGTTGCTTAAGAACCGGGACTTGAACGCAGTGGCGGCAACGATGGAGCGGTTCAACGGCCGGATCAAGGAATTGGACGAGGAACGACGATGAAATGGTGGGACGAATTACCGGAGATTGTGGAGCCTGCCATTAAATATGAAGGTCAGCAGTACACCGTAATTAGGGGATATACATTTCGTCAGTGTATAGTAGCCTTTTTTCTTTCGGTCGAACGCTGCGGCCAACCGTTCGCGCCTCGTGGGACTGTCGTCGTCAGCGACGATGGGCATTGTAGTAGTTGCTATATGCGCTTAAAGCAGGATGGAAGTTTCGAGCACGCTCATAATGAGTGGGACGATCCGTTTATCGGCGGTGGGCGCAAAATAGAAGGCTGATGTGGGCAGCCAGACAGAATGTCAAGCCCTCTACGTCTTGTTGTCAAACGGGCAGGCGGATGCAACCCTGTTCAACGGCTTCTACTCGTACACGATGGCGCGCGCCGACATAGCGCGCTTCCACACCACCGCGACGCCGATCACTTTTACTGAGAAGCAGCCCGCCGTCGCGCTGCCATCCGACCTGATTAATCTTCACACTCTGATTTACGATGACCGCGTGCTCTCGGACCTGGAACTCCGCGAATTGGAGTCGCTCAACCCGGGCTGGCGCAACGCTATCGGATCACCAGTTGCCTTCACGCGGCAGGCCGAACCAGCCAAGACCGTCGAAGTGTTTCCGGTGCCGTTCGAGACCTCGCCGCCGATCATTCCGGTTCACGGACTTCCGACTGGAGAGGATTACGCGCCCGGCAACGGCATGGCGATCTACGCGCAGCAACTCGCAGGCGACTGCCTGCCCTATCTGGTGCTGCCGATCGCGTTGTACTGTCTTCAGCGCGAGTACGTTCGCGAATCACCGTATATGGACACTGCGTTCGCACTGATGAGCGGGCAGGTGGGCAAGACGCTGATTGAAATGTTGTGGAAGGTGCATCAGCCGTGAATCTTCCCGGCTTCGACCGTTGGCATTCCGACTCGGAATTGCTCGCGCAACTGAAACGCTTTCGCGCTGCATTTGCCGGTATCCAAATTCCGGCATCGTCGTCGGCTCCGAGCGCGATTGAAGAAGCGGTAGTTGAGGGCGGGGGCGTGGGGGCCGCAACTTCGGGCGGCTCGGCCATAAATGCTGGCACCGGCATCACGGTCAGTTCTGGCGGCAGCGGTACTACCATCGCGAACGCAGGAGCCACATCGCTTGCGGCGAATGGGCAGGGTTTTACCGTATCCTCGCCTACCGGAGCAATCACGATTCAGAGCACTATCAAAGCACAGCGCGTTACGACCGGCTCAATTGCCGCGAATACGACGACCCAAGTGACGCTTACGTGGAGCGCAGCTTTC
>JASHWB010000304.1 GCA_030044295.1 Candidatus Acidiferrales bacterium | reverse complement strand
GAGCGGCGGAAGCGATGCGCGCGTCCGGATTTGGGAAGCGTCGGATAGAAAAGTTGAAGGGATGCCGTTTAATGCGTCGCCCGCGGTGGAGCTGACGCTGGCGCAATGCGCCGAGTGGGCGGAATGGCGCGAGCCCGTTGCTCTAGAAGGAAAAGCGTCCGAAGCTGATGGCGTGGCTGAATTGGGCGCGGCGGGGGGCGGCTTCGATGACGATGCGACGGTGGCGGGCTTTGGGCGCGCAGAGTTTAGCCTGGATGAGAGCAGCCTCGCGTGCGTGGTCGAGATTGAAGGCGAGTGGGCGGACGATTCGATCGCAATTTTGGAAGCGCCTTCGCTGCGGAAACAGAGCGTGTTTCACGCTCAGGGGCATGTGACCGACCTCTCGTGGACGTACGATAGCCGGCAGATTGTTTTTTGCTCGGCGGGACAGGCGGGCCGTCTGGCGGCCGACACGATGGAGCCCGAAGCGCTGCCGTTTGGGGCAGAACGTTGCGCGTGCCATCCGCAGTTGCCGATTTGCGTCTGCTTTAGCGCTTGGCTGAAAAACTCGGCGAAAGGGCGCTTGTTTTTGGTGGATTTGAAGAGGCTGAAAATTTTCGATGAATATGCCGCGGAGGGAGTGGTCGATCTGCGCTGGTCGGCGGATGGATCGAAGGCGTACGCGGTCACCTCGGACGGTCTGGCGTACATCTACGAACCGCCGTTGCTCTAGGCTGCGCTCTCGCATCTAACACGCGTCGGAAGCAAACTCGCCAGACTTACGAGGAACGTGGGGCGTCCTCAGAGCCGTTCATGACGTCAATCGCGGGATGTATTATGCCCACAAGCAATGTGGCACCGGAGGCCGTGATCCAATTCCCTGTCTACTTTTCCGTGGGCGACGTTCACGTTCACCTGCATTTCGTCTTCGAAATGTTGGCCTATACGGCGGGATTTCTTCTTTATCGCCGATTGCGGGAGAGTTTTGGCGATCCGGTTTCGGACGCCACCCGCTGGACTGTGATTGCGGCAGCTGTAGGGGGAGCCGCCATCGGCGCACGCCTGCTGAATTGCCTCACCGCTTCACCGCAAGACCTCCTGCACTGGCAGAGCATCGCGCCGTATTTGGCCGGCAAGACAATTGTCGGCGCGCTGATCGGCGGACTTGTAGCGGTCGAACTCGCGAAGCATTTTGTCGGCGAACAAGTGTCCACCGGCGACCTGTTCGCAGCACCCATTGCGCTGGGCATCGCCATCGGACGCATCGGATGTTTTTTCGAAGGACTTCCCGACCAGACGTATGGCGTGGCCACGTCGCTGCCGTGGGGTGTTGATTTCGGAGACGGGATTCGGCGGCACCCAACCCAGCTGTACGAGAGCCTCTTTGCAATTCTGCTGCTCGCTTTTCTAGTGAGAATGATTCGCCAGCCGCATAGGAATGGTGACGTATTCAAGGCATTCATGGTGGTCTACATGTTGTGGAGATTGGCGATTGATTCGCTTAAGCCCGATCCGCAGTGGTTTATCCTAACTGGAATTCAATGGGCTTGCTGTTGCATGTTGCTGTATTATGCGCCGGATATCTTCCGCTGGGTCGCCGCGAGCCACCGAGCTGCCGAGAGCTACGACCAAGTGTAGCCCGACGCGTATGGGGAGCCGTTGCGCGGGCGATCGTCAACAACGACTGATGCCCGAAGTTCCCGAAAAACGGTTTCCAACGTGGTCGCAGGTGCTGATGCTAGTGCTCGGCGGCGGACTGCTCGGATTTACGTCGTGCGGCGCGGCGCTAACCGTGAGTGGCAGAGGTTCCGCTTTTTGGAGAAGCGTCTTCGCGGTGGGCTTTTTCGCCGGCGCCGCCGCGTTCTTGGCAGGATTGCTGCTGTTCCTCTTCCTCGTGCTCCGGGCAATGATTTCACGATGAGCCGCACGGTACGACCGTATCTTTTCTACGACATCGCGGTATCCATCTGCTCGCGCTGCTACCGCAAGGTGGAAGCGAAGATCGTATTTGAGGACGATCGCGTCTTCATGCTGAAGCATTGCCCGACGCACGGCGGCGAAAAGGTCCTCGTCGCCGACGACGTTATGTATTACCGCCGGTGCCGTGAGGTATTTATCAAACCCCCGGAGATGCCCCAGCGATTCAACACGCCAGTCAAGTATGGGTGTCCTTACGATTGCGGGCTCTGCAGCGATCATCAGCAGCATTCCTGTCTCTCGCTAGTGGAGATTTGCGATGCGTGCAATCTGCGATGCCCGGTCTGCTATGCCGAGAGTGGTCCCGAACGACAGCAATTTCGTTCGCTGGCGCAGGTGGAGGCGATGCTGGATGCCGTAGTGCGCAACGAGGGCGAGCCGGACGTGGTTCAAATTTCCGGGGGAGAGCCTACGATCCATCCTCAATTTTTCGAGATTCTGGAATCCGCGAAACGCCGCCCCATCCGCCACTTAATGCTGAATACGAACGGGGTGAAAATCGCGTCGGAAGAATCGTTCGCGCGCCGGTTGGCAGATTTCACGCCCGATTTCGAGGTTTATCTGCAGTTTGATTCTTTCGAGCGCGATGCGCTGATGGCGCTTCGCGGGGCCGACCTGCGCGGCGTGCGCCAGCGGGCACTCGATCGGCTGAACGAGTTCGGAATTTCGACGACTCTGGTGGTCACGCTCAAGAAGGGACTGAACGACGAGGAAATCGGCAAAGTCATCGAATTCGCGCTCAAACAGGATTGCGTCCGGGGCGTGACATTCCAGCCGATTCAAGCGACAGGCCGACTGGAGGATTTTGATCCTGAGCGCGACCGTCTGACTCTGACGGAAGTTCGACGGCGCATCCTGAAGCAGACAAATGTCTTTCGTCCCGAGGACATGATTCCGGTCCCTTGCCACCCGGATAGCCTGGCGATGGCGTACGCGCTCAAGGTGGGCGGGCGAGTGGTACCTTTGACCGGCATGATTGATCCCGAAGTGCTCATCAATGGCGGAGCAAACACCATCATCTACGAGCAGGACGATGTAGTGCGTGAAGGCGTGTTTAAGCTCTTCGCGACGAATCATTCGCCCGAATCCGGTGCCCGCTCTCTACGCGATTTGCTGTGTTGTCTGCCACACGTCTCAGTGCCGCCGGACTTGGGGTACAACAACATTTTTCGAATCCTGATCGTACAGTTTATCGACGCATATTCGTTCGACGTCCGTTCAGTGAAAAAGACGTGCATCCACATCGTGCATCCGGACGGCCGACTAATTCCTTTCGATACATATAATCTTTTCTATAGGGACAAGTTGGAGGCGAACAGGTTGATCCCGCTCCGGGAGTGGGCCCTCGGGGCGGCTGCTCCGTAAGGCGAGGTGAAGGTGTGGACCGGAGAGCGCAACTTATCGCGACTGCAGCCCGGCGCTACACGAGGAATCCGAAATCGGAGCGTCGCGGACGCGCAACGGTACGCCGGAATTCAAAAGCAGATCCCTCGTCGGCCCAAAGGCGGCCTCGCTCGGGATGACAACCTTCGCGGAGAGACAGGCGTGGGGTGGGCTGGAGGGCGCAGTGAGGAGCGCGCTACGTTCATTTTGGCGGCGCGCGAACACGACAGCGGCAGCAAGCTGCCCTTCGGCTTTGCTCGGGACAGCATCTGTACGCGGGGATTCAAAAGCAGATCCCTCGTCGGCCCAAAAGCGGCCTCGCTCGGGATGACAATCTTTGCGGAGCGGGTGCCGAGGAAGCGGATGCGGGGCGACCTGCATTTAGTTTGGTGCGACGAGAGCGATTCAGTGTCGAACTAACTCTGCGATCGCCTGCCGGGCGTAAAGCCCGGCGCTACACGAAGAGTCCGAAATCGGAGCGTCGCGGACGCGCAACGGTACGCCGGAATTCAAAAGCAGATCCCTCGTCGGCCCAAAAGCGGCCTCGCTCGGGATGACAACCTTTGCGGAGAGGCAGGCGTGGGATGGGCTGTGTGTCACGATCAAAAAAATTCAAACTGACCCAGTTCAGCGAATTTGCGGCGGTTTACAGTTTGACGCCCCAGATGTTTTTGCCGGTGTCGAGGAGATGGATTCCGGCTTGGCCGGACTGAGGGCCGAGGTCGCC
>JASHWB010000303.1 GCA_030044295.1 Candidatus Acidiferrales bacterium | reverse complement strand
AGGTCGTGCGGCGTTCCCTGGCAGCTGTGATGGAGCAGTTAAAACTGAAATCCCGCGAGGCCCGCTGGGTGCGTCCGGAATCGATGCATTTGACGCTGAAATTCATCGGCCATGCCATCGCCGATGGTGACGCGCAAAAGCTCGGGGAACTGCGAGCCGCTCTCGCTGCGGTCCATTCGGGCGAACCCGTCGAGCTGCAGTTGCGTGGCATCGGATTTTTCCCTGACGAGCGCCGCCCGCGCGTCATTTGGTGCGGCATTCAAGCGTCAAAGAACCTCGTCCAGATCGCCGCCGAAATCGATCGACTGTTGGAACCGCTCGGCATCCCGCGCGAAAGGCGCGATTTCATCCCGCATCTCACGCTGGCGCGCATCGAACCGCCTCGGCGCATCGATGCGCTGGCTCGCGCGGCCGAAGAGCTGCAATCCCGCGATTTTGGCTCCGCGCGCGCGAGCGAGTTTTTCCTCTTCGAGAGCAAGCTCAAGCCTACGGGCGCCGAATACTCAAGAATCGAAGCCTATCGCTTCACGAAGGCTGCCGCGTGACTACACACTGGCCGATACCCGTCATCGCCTATATCCTCGGGTCTATTCCATTCGGCATATTGATCGCCAAGGTCCTCGGCGCGCCCGACGTGCGCTCGGCGGGCAGCGGCAATATAGGCGCCGCAAATGTGGCGCGCACCGCCGGCCCAGTCGCCGGCTTACTTACGCTGCTTTGCGACGCAGGAAAGGGTTATCTCGCCGTCTGGATCGCCGCTCATTGGGTTCACGGAAGCTCAAGCGCCCGCTGGATGATTTCCGCGGCAGTCGCGGCTGTCGTTGGGCACATTTTCCCTGTTTGGCTCCGCTTCAAGGGCGGCAAAGGAGTAGCTACAACTCTCGGCGCTTTCATTCCCATCAGTGGCTTCGCCGTAGCCGCTGCCGCGGCGGTTTGGATTCTCGTGGTCGCCTTCTGGCGCTACTCATCGCTGGGGTCGATGGCGGCGACCGCCGCGCTGCCGATTCTGATTTACAAGTTCTATGCACCCCGGCACGCGCCGCCGGAGTACGTCACCTACACCACTATTTTCGTTTCGCTTCTCGTCCTGCTGAAACACAGCGACAACGTACGGCGCCTGGTTGCCGGCACCGAGAACCGGCTCACTTTTCGCCGTTAATCGTTCTACGCCCGTTCCGAATGGAAACAAACGTCCTGCTTTCCGGCACTTCCAGTGCCGTATCGGACAACGCTAGTACCTTAGTTCCGTTGTCCAGAAAGCTCCGGTTGGCTACGCTTTCAAGCGTCTAGTTATGTCCACTTCTTCTCTCGCGCCTATGGCCTCCGGCACTCGGGGTCCTCATCGGTCTTCAGGCCATCGCAGCGGCCGTCGAGTGGCTGCGCAGCGTCTGCGCATCCTCTGGATCGTACTGGGTGCTCTACTGATCGTCAGCGTGGCGCCGCTGTGGCTATATCACCGCCAGGTTCTGCGACTGAGCGAGGAAAAATTGCAGGATACGGAGCGCGTGCAGCAGAGCGAAATCACGCGTTCGTTGGCCAGCGAAACCCTGCAATTCGAGCAAAGCCTGCAACAGCAGTTGCTCGGGCAAAGGCAAGTTCTGGCGCTAGCGGGATGGATTGGCGACGTGGACGATTCTTCCCATGGACCGCAAATTTCGCGTCTGCTGCAGGATTTTGTCGAAAATAATCCCAGCATTCTCTATGTGACAGCGGTCAATAAAGACGCCAAAGGCGAATCCGCGTCGGCCGGCACGGCCGGCACTGACCGCGATCCCTTCGTCGAAGCCGATTTGCGTCGCGCGTTCACCTCCAGCATTCAAGGCTTCGATTCCGTCAGCGATCCGTTGGCGCTCGGGCCCGGCAACAATGCGGCCTTGGTGATGTCTGTGCCGCTGCTCTTGGACGGACACTTTACTGGAATGCTTGCCGCAGTCGTCTCGCTCGACCGTCTGCAAGCACGATTGCGCGACGCCAGCGTCCGCGACCGCACGGTATATATCGTCGACACACGCGGCCACGTGGTCGCCTACCCGACGCGCGATCTGGTTCCCGGAAGCAACGCGGCAGCAAACTCGTCCCTGGTAAAGCAGGTGACAGAGCTTCCCCAGGATTTGCGCGCTACGCAGACGACGAACTTCTCCGCGCTGGGCGCGGACCGCCGGTACCACGTGGAAATGATCGGCACCTACAGCACGATTCCCGAGTTGCGCTGGGCGGTCATCGCGCAGCGCAGCCTCGACGACGCGCGTATCGACGCCGGTGTGGATGAACTGACCGCCGAAGCTCTGCGCTTCGTGCTCGGCGCGATGTGCGTCGCCCTGATTTTCGGGTACCTCTTCGCACTCGGTATCACCCGCCCGATTCAAGGTCTGGTGCAATCCACGCGCGCCATCAGTCGCGCCGAATTCCACGAGCGCGCCGAAGTTGGCGGAGCCGCCGAAATCAGCGAGTTGGCGGAAACGTTCAACAGTATGGCCGGCCACATCGAGGAGTACGTCGAAAAGCTGACACAGGCGGCGACCGAAAATCGCGAGCTGTTCTTGGGCTCCATTCGCATGCTCGCTGCGGCCATCGACGAAAAGGACCCATACACCCGCGGTCACTCCGGCCGTGTGGCCAAGTATTCCACGATCATCGGCGACGGACTCGGACTAAACGCCGAAGATCTCGACCGGTTGCGCATTTCCGCGCTGCTGCACGACGTGGGCAAGATCGGCGTGGACGATCGTGTGCTAAAGAAACCCGGCAAGTTGACCGACGAAGAATTCGACCTGATGAAGCAGCACACCGTGAAGGGCGCGAATATCATGCGTCCGGTGGCCCAGCTTCGCGACGTGCTTCCTGGTATCGAACTGCATCACGAACGCATGGACGGCGGCGGATATCCCTACGGATTAGCGGGCGATCAGATTCCGTTGATGGCCCGCATCATCGCCGTGGCCGACACATTCGACGCAATCACCACGAACCGCCCCTATCAATCGGCCATGGACGTCGATTATGCGCTCGACCGCATCCGCTCCCTGGCTGTCACCAAATTCGACGCCAGCGTGGTCTCCGCCCTCGAATCGGCCATTCACTCCGGCCGCCTGCGCCTTACCGCGACCCTCGTCGAGGTCTGATCGCTCCTCGCGGTGCGCGCACTCCCGGTTGATGTTGCATCGTGAATGGGTTGCCCCAAAACTAGCCCGCGCCTTCTGTTCAAGTTGAAAGCACAATTGTCCGGTAAGCCCGTTATTCAGGACTTACCCCAATGAATGCCGACTTGCCTGACGGATACCCCGGACATAGACTGTCGTGCATCGAT
>JASHWB010000302.1 GCA_030044295.1 Candidatus Acidiferrales bacterium | reverse complement strand
CGCAACTATATTAAAGTTCGTCCGCTCGCCGGAGCGTATTGCTGCGCCGTTATCCCCAGTGCGATAATGGCGCCGTTATGGAGCAGCGTTCCTGCTGCGTAGGCGACTGGGGGGTTGTCATGGCTCTGCGAGACCAATGGATCGAAAAACGCGCGTCGGCGATGAACGACAACGGGCGCAATTTTTCGCAAATGCATTTTGCGCGCCAGGGCATCGTGACCGAGGAAATGGCATACGTCGCGCTGCGCGAGAAAATCACGCCTGAGCTGGTGCGCGATGAAGTGGCCCGCGGGCGCGCGATCATTCCCGCCAATATCCACCATCGCAATCTGGAGCCGATGGGAATCGGCGTCGCGTTCAACTGCAAAATCAACGCAAACATCGGCAATTCCGCCACGACTTCCGATCCATCGCAGGAACTCGAAAAACTCCACCGCGCGGTGCACTACGGCGCGGACACGGTGATGGATCTCTCGACGGGAGGCGATATTCCATCGATTCGGAAAACGATCATCAACGCCTCGCCAGTGCCCATCGGCACGGTGCCCATTTACGAGGCGATTTCGCGCGTCCGGCGAGCCGAGGACTTGAACATCCAAGTGATGCTGGAAGTGATCGAGGAGCAGGCGGAGCAAGGCGTGGACTACATGACGATCCACGTGGGCGTTCTTCGCGAGTTTCTGCCGTTCGTCCGAAACCGCATCACCGGCATCGTGAGCCGCGGAGGCGCGCTGCTGGCGCAGTGGATGAGCTACCACAAGCAGCAGAACTTCCTGTATGAGAATTTCGACGCGATTTGCAAGATTTTCCAGAAACACGACGTGAGCTTTTCGCTCGGCGACGGCCTGCGTCCCGGATGCCTGGCCGACGCGAGCGACGAAGCGCAGTTCGCCGAGCTAAAAGTGCTCGGCGAGCTAACCAAGAAGGCCTGGGAATACGACGTGCAGGTGATGATCGAAGGGCCGGGGCATATCCCTCTCGATCAGATCGAGCTGCAGGTGAAGAAAGAGAACGAACTGTGCTACGAGGCGCCGTTCTACACGCTGGGGCCGCTGGTTACGGATATCGCGCCAGGTTACGACCACATCACCAGCGCGATCGGCGCGGCGATGATCGGTTGGCACGGCGCGTCGATGCTCTGCTATGTGACCCCTAAAGAGCATTTGGGCTTGCCCAATGCGGACGACGTCCGCCAAGGCGTAATCGCCTACAAAATCGCCGCACACGCCGCGGACGTGGCGCGTCACCGGCCCGGCGCGCGCGACCGCGACGATGCGTTGAGCTATGCCCGGTTCCTGTTCGACTGGAAAAAGCAATTTGCGCTGTCGCTCGACCCGGAAACCGCGCAAGCCATGCACGACGAGACTTTGCCGGACGATTTCTACAAAGAGGCAAAGTTCTGCTCCATGTGCGGGCCAAAATTCTGTTCCATGAACGCGACCCAGATTTCAGAGATTTATCAGGGGTTGGACCAGAAGGACCGCGAGGCGAGATTTAACGAGCTTCTGGCCAAAGTCGAGGTTGAACCGAGCGCGAAGGGCACGGCTGCCGGGTCGTAGCCGCCTGATTTTAGCTTCGAGTTAGCCATATCAACGGTAGGCCGGGAGGCGTCATGGCGTTTGTGCGTGCAGCGAAGGCTGGAGCTGTAGCTCCGGGAAGCATCGCCGAGTTCGAGGTGGGCGGGAAGACGGTCGCCCTGGCCAACGTCGGCGGTAAGTTCTTCGCCATCAACAGCGTATGTCTTCACGAGGGCGGCCCGCTCGGTGAGGGCGCGCTGAATGGGAATCTCGTGATTTGCCCGTGGCACGCTTGGGAATACGACGTCACTAATGGAAAGATCGTCGGCAGCCCGGATGGCACCGAAGGATTGGCCTGCTACCCTGTCGAAGTCCGAGGTGAAGACGTCTACGTGGATGTTGGATGAACTAAGAGCCCACTTTGGACGCCGCAAGGCTCAAAAATCAGCACGGAGGGCGTTCCCTTCGACTCACGTTCCGTGTATAGTTCGCGCGACACTTTCGACGGATGACCCAACCTCCCCCAAAACCCAGGCGCTGGCTATTGGCTGTGGACCCCCGCGTGTACCACTGGGACACGCTTTTCGTCAAAGGCAAGGAAATGTGGCGGCAGGCCGGTAGCAAGCCGGACGCGCTGCGTCAGCTGAAGCAGGTGCATAAGGGCGACCGGGCGCTCTGTTACCATGGCAAACCTGAGCACGCAGTCTATGCCCTGGCTGAGGTGAGCCGGGATCCGTATCCCGATCCGCACGACCCGGAAGGGAAGAAACTGGTTACCGATCTGCGCGCGATCGAGCGCCTGCCAAGACAAGTCACTCTGGCCGAGATGCGGGAAGATAAGCCGCTGCGGAAGATCAAATTTCTGAAGAACACCCGCCTGACGATTTCTCCTCTGACGGAAGAGGAATACGCGGAGATTCTGCGGCTCGCCGGGATCGTCGCTTCTCCGGGCATTCCCCTTCCGTAGCGGCTCGGCGTTTGCCGCTCACTCGGCAGGAATGATTAGATACCGCTAAAATCGGGACCGGGAATCACAACTTCTCCCACGTCATGCCTGAGTTGCCTGAAGTCGAAACCGTTGCACGGGGGCTGCAGTCCGCGCTGCCGGGCCGACGCATTTTGAGCGTGAGGCTTGGCAAAACTGACTTCATCGAAGACCCGGCCGCTCTTGAGCGCGATCTGCCCGGAAGCCGCGTCGAGTCCGTCCGGCGCTACGGGAAATTCATGCTGATCGATTTCCAGCCGCGAGACGCGAGCGAGCCGAAATTTGCCCTGCAAGTCCATCTTGGGATGACCGGACGAATGGTGGTGACCGCGCCGGAAGAGCTTGTTGCTCCGCATACCCATGTTTTCATGACGCTCGACGACGGACGCGAAGTCCGCTACACCGATCCGCGACGATTCGGGCTCATGCGCATCGTGGCCGATGGCGGGCGAGAGGCGCTCCTAGCGAAGGTTGGTCTTGAGCCGCTCACCGCCTCCGAGCTGGAATTTCGTAGAAGAATCAGCACGCGGCGCGCGCGCATCAAAGCGCTGCTGCTCGACCAGCACGTGCTGGGAGGAATGGGCAACATCTATACGGACGAGAGTCTCTGGCGCGCGCGCATCAATCCGAAGCGGCTGGGAGCAAACTTAGACGCGGGCGGAATACACAGGCTTTACGGGGCAATGCGTCGGGTGCTGGCGGAAGCGATCGAATCGCGAGGGTCATCAATTTCAGATTTCGTGGATTCATACGGACTGCCGGGAAATTTCCAACAGAAGCACCGCGTGTACGACCGCGAAGGGCTGAAATGCTTTCGCTGTGGGACGCGCATCAAGCGAGCCATCGTGGCAGGACGAAGCAGCTACTTTTGTCCGCATTGCCAGCCCGAGCCGCGCGGCCGAAAAAAGAAAGCGCGTCGCTCAAGAAGCTGACCGGCGAGCCGGAGCCGGCATGTAGGGTCCGGACTGGGCGGGGAGTCCCGCGCGCTCGAATTGAATGGTTGTGTGGGTGATTTGAAAGTCGCGCTCCAAAAGCGCGCGAATTTTCATCAATAGCTTTTCGCTTTCCTCCATGTGCATGTCGGGGATGCGGACGTGGCACGAAAGCGCGTGCAGGCCGGTGCCGAGCGTCCAGATGTGCATGTCGTGAACTTCACGGACGGGCGGAATATTCAGGATCGCCGAAGCGACTTCCTCCAGGCGCAGATTGCGGGGCAATCCCTCGAGCAGGATGTGTCCGCTTTCGCGAAGTATTCCCGAGCTCGACCACAGCACCATCACTCCAATGCCGATGCCGAGCGCCGCATCAACCCAGACGGCGCCCGTGAAACGAATCGCCAGCGCGCCGCCGAAAATAGCGACGTCGAAGAGCGCGTCTCCAAAATTGTGGATCCAGACGGTGCGGACGTTCAGGTCGCGGCGCCCTTGATGCACCGCGAACGTAATCCCGCCATTGGTCACCAGCGCCGCGATCGCGACCCACATCATCAAGGCCGTCTTTACCGGTTCGGGATGACGCAGGTGAAGAACCGACTCAGCAATCAGCGCCAGCGCTGCAAGTCCGAGCACCATGGCATTCGCAAAAGCGGCTAGGATACCCGCGCGATGGTATCCGAAGGTTTTCTCAGGCGTGGGTGGACGCAAAGCCCATCTGGCCGCGAGCCACGAAATGGCCATACCGGGGATGTCCGTGAGATTGTGGATTCCATCGCTGACGAGGGCCATCGAGTTGCCCGCGTAGCCGGCCACAAATTCGAGGATAACCAACGCGACGGTGGCGGCAACAGCGGCGCCGAGAATGCCGGTCACAGCGCGGCCCAATCCGTGGGCGTGATGGAAGTGGTCGTGGCCGTGAACGTGCATAACGGGATTTTACTCGCAGACCAGTTGGTGCGCACGGCAAGGCTGGGGCGCATGCGCGTTTCGTCAATGCGGTGTAACTCCCTCGTATTCGGCGCCCGAATCACAATTGACTTGCTCGCTTGCGCCCACCTACCATTTCACTCTAGATGCGCGGTAGGTTATGGGGAGAAGCGCTAGCCGTCCGCTCCGCGCCACGATGCAAAAGAACGCCAAACTGGTCTTTTGGGGAGTGCGCGGTTCGACTCCGACGATCGAGCGCGATTCGTGGCGCTACGGCGGGAATACGCCTTGCCTGGAGCTGACCGCGCCGGACGGCGTGCGGTTTATCCTCGATTGCGGTACGGGTGTGCGGATGCTCGGCAACCACTTGCGGGCGATGCACAACCGCTGGGGCGATGGCCACGGCGATAGTGGCATCGACGCGCACGTATTGGTGACGCACTATCACTGGGACCACATTCAAGGTATACCGTTCTTCCAGCCGTTTTTTGAACCGCAGAACCGATTTCACTTTTATAGCTTCCAATCCAAGTACCTGGGCCGCAACAGCCTTCGGCAAGTGCTGGAAGCGCAGCTTGCGAGTCCTTATTTTCCTGTGGACGTCAGCAACATGCGCGCATCGCGCTCGTTCCGCGAAGTGGCTGGCGGCGATCAGTGGAGCGTCGAAGGAACGCACGTGACCACGGCTTGGCTCAACCACCCTCAGGATTGTCTGGCTTATCGCCTCGATATGCCCGCGGGATCAGTGGTGTACGCCACCGATACGGAGCCCGGCGTGCCGGAAAAAGATCACGGCCTTCGCGAGCTGGCGCACGGCGCGGACGTGCTGATCTACGACGCGCAATATTCTCCCGAGCAGCTTGCCTCCACGAGGAAAGGCTGGGGACATTCGAGCTGGCTCGAGGGTGTGAAGATCGCGCGTGAATCGAAAGTCAGAAATCTCGTCCTTTTTCACCACGATCCTGACTCGAGCAGCCGAGTGATTGACGGTTTTCTCTCCGCGGCGCGGCAGGAGTTTCCAGGGACGTGGGCGGCCATGGAAGGCATGTCGATGACGTTTAGCGAGCGCGGAATCGGCGTAACCTTGCCAAAATCGCGCCTGGGACAACGGCGACGGTTGCGTTTTTCGGCAACGGTGAAAGGCGAGACCGACGACGGGCGCGTTTTTGAGGAGCGCGCGACCGTCCGCGACTTGAGCGTGCAAGGCGCTTATTTGTGCCTGGAGAGCCGCCCGCGGCTGCAGTCCGAACTTACGGTGTCCATAGATGCTGCGGGCGAAGATGACCGTTCGAGCCTGCTTGCGATGCGCGCGACGGTGGTTCACTGCGAGCCGGGGCGCGAGCACGCGCAGAACGGCGTCGGAGTGGTTTTTGTCGAGGACGCCGAGCCGGAAATGCCCCGCGATTAAGCGTTCGGTGCTATACGCCCGCGTCGCGACGCACAAATCCGCTCGCGGATTGGCACCGGGGTACAGCGTCAGGCAACTACTCTAGTTGCTGCCGTCGTCCAGCGCGGAAAGCTGCGCGTCCAGATCGGCCAGCGCTCGGTTCAGCTGGTCGGTGTGGCGCTGATGCTGGCTCAACTCCAAATCGCGCTGCACCCGGGTCCGTGCAAGCAGCAACACCTGCTTGCGCCGCCGGTTCTCGATCTGTTCGGCCGTCAACTGAGCTTTGGTTTTCCCTGTAGTCTTCGTTTTCGAATCCTCAACCTGGTCTTCTACTGCTTTGCTTTCCCACCCTCTCGCCATACACAAATTTTACGCCAGGCGAGGCTCGCAGGAACAAGTTTTTGTCGGAATTTTTCCGCGCGCGGCA
>JASHWB010000301.1 GCA_030044295.1 Candidatus Acidiferrales bacterium | reverse complement strand
CTAGGGCGCGGCGGGCGGTACGCGGATTGCGGCGATCGTATTCAACGTCGGCTATGCGGTTCATGGTCATGGCGGAAGAGCGGGCGCCGACCATGGCGACGATGATCCAGATAAGCTGCCAGATTGTGGGCCAGCGACCGCCTGCGCGCGCGGCGAGGAGCGCTCCGACGAGCGCGAACGGCAACGCGAAGATCGAGTGCTCGAATTTGATCATTTCGAGCACGGTGAGAATGCGAGCCTTGGTCATTTTCGGCTTAGTCGCAGCGCCACGGAGGCCCAGAGGAAGGGAAATATCTCTTTATCTGCACGCTTATGTCTCCCCTGGCGATTCTACGGCTTTCCCTTCCAACGATACTGCTTTTCCTGCGGCAGGCCGGGTTGCGCGAGAACGCGATAGGCGAACTGCTCAATCATATCGCCAAGGGTTTTCGGGCCGTAGTAGAAGGCCGGCATGGCGGGCATGACCGTGGCGCCGGCATCGTGGACGCGGAGCATGTTTTCGAGATGGATGCGGTTGAGAGGCGTTTCGCGGAGGCAGAGGACAAGCGGGCGGCGCTCCTTGAGGCAAACGTCGGCGGCGCGAGTCAGCAGGTCGTTGGCAATTCCGGCAGCGATGGCGCCGAGCGCGCCGGCAGAGCAAGGGATGACGGCCATGGCGTCCACGGGGGCGCTGCCGGAGGCAATGCTTGCCCCGATGTCCTTGTTCGGGAGGCATTCGATTTTTTTTGCGGCGCTGCCGGTGAGCAGCGACGGAAGCTTCTTCGGATCGGCGGCGACGACTTTGAGTTCGGTGGAGAGAAGGCGCAGGCCGGCGTCGGATGCGATGAAATATACACGCGAGACGCGGGGATCAACGTCGAGCAGGCGCAAAACGGATTGAGCGTAGATGGCTCCGCTAGCGCCGGTGATTCCAATTGTGATGGTGCGGCCTTTAGCTTCAGATTTGGCCATCGGGGCTGGTCGAGACGAAGAGTCTAGGCAGGCGCTTGTGGCGAAGTCAAGGCGCACATGGATTAGTATCCTTCGGGGAAAACTCGGGTACACCCCCGGCAGTTGGCATGTGGGGGACCTCTGTCCCGTTAAAGCTATTTCAACTCCCTGCGGGGCGGCGCCAGCGGAAATACCGGGAACCATTCAAAACGAGCTGTTTTATTGGGGGAAACCAAATGTTCAGCAAGCCCGTTAACCAGAAGTTGGAGCGGCTTACCTTTGACTTTGTAAGAGCAGCAGTAGTTTTGGACATTGTCCAGCGTCAATCAGTTTTCGAGAGTCGGCTATTTCGAAGGCGTCGATCGCTGAAGTTGAGTTATCGCAGCCAACACTTCTTGACTGTGTTTGCTCGGATTTACATCCAGGAATTCCTCCACGATGACCCCCTCCGGGTTGATCAGAAAAGTATGCCGGGCGGCTAACTTAGTTACGACCAGGTTTGTCACTGAACCATAGACAGACGAAACTTCGTGGTTCGTGTCGGCCAAGAGCTTAAAACTTAGCCCTTCTTTGGCACAAAACTCTTTGTGAGAATCGGACGACTGCACGCTCACCCCTAAGATAACGGCATTCTTCTGCTCGTATTGTGATATGTCACGTTGAAAATTGTGGGCTTCAATCGTGCAGCCTGTTGTGAAGTCCTTCGGATAAAAGTAGAGCACCACCCACTTACCACGAAAATCGTGCAGGCTGACCGGCGTGCCTTCTTGGGAATTCAACGTAAAATCGGGTGCAACATCTCCGACCATCGGAGGCTTAGCCGCGGCGCAAACGCTCCCGTATCCCGCCAACAATAGGACGAGCGTGAAGGCCACATAGCACATGGTTTTGGTCCCTAGTGTGTTCCAAAATTTCATTTCCCGTCTCCCCTCTTTTCAAAGCGCAGTCTAGGCTGCAGACGAATATTCTTAATCGTGGCTATTCCGTTTGCAACTTGGTCGGGGCGAAAGGTCCGCCCGTTAACCAGTGAACTTGGGAGTTGCCGAGGCTCCTGATGTAAAATTCCGTCCGCTTCTGTCTTATGGCGAGAGTGCGAAGGAGGACAGCGCGATGAAGCTTACACAGCTCGTTACAGCGTTTGCCGTCGTGACGTTCGGTGGGCTCTTTTTGATGCCAGCCTCATTGGAAACGGTCGCCGCGCAGAGTTCTAATGTGAACTTCGACATCGCACTCGATCACGTCGCGCTCAGCGTGCCAGACATCGCACAATCAATTGCGTGGTATCAGAAGATGTTCGGCTTCAAGGAAGTCAGGCATGGCGAGGAACCGAACGGCATGCACACGGCCTTGATTCAGCGCGACGACGTACGCATCGAATTGTTTCAGGTGCCCGGGGCTGCGCCACTGCCGGAGTCGCGCCGGAACCCGTCGGAGGACTTCCGCACGCACGGTGTCAAGCACTTTGCCTTCCGGGTGAAGGACGTTCGCGCCGTCCTCGCCCAATTGCAGACCAAGGGTGTGAAGGTGGCCTTTAAGCTCCACGACTACCCCGGCGTCGCGTTCGTGTTCGTGAGCGACAACGCTGGCAACGCCATCGAACTTATCCAGTACAAGACGCCGCCGGGGCGGGCTCATTAAGTTACACCCGTCTGGACGTGTAGTCGGGAATCAGTTCACGTTGATTTGTGGGTAGGCTCCGAAAAATCCGTTATCGGATTGACCTCCGCAGCGGCGAATGACAATTTCCCGCTGGCTGGCCTCCTGTACCATGGCGGTCATGGGAAAGGGGCGCCTTGAAGCGTTCAGTGACGGCGTGATCGCGATCATCATCACGATCATGGTGCTAGAAATGAAAGTGCCGCACGGCGAGAGCTTTGCGGTGTTGCGCCCGCTGCTTCCGGTTTTCCTCAGCTATGTGCTGAGCTTCTTGTATGTAGGAATCTACTGGAACAATCACCATCATATGCTGCACGTCACGACCCATGTCACCGGGTCGATTCTGTGGGCCAATCTGAACTTGCTGTTCTGGCTGTCACTATTCCCATTCGCCACGGGTTGGATGGGCGAGAATCACTTTGCGCTTCCGCCCTCCGCAGTTTACGGTTTCGTTCTGTTGATGGCAGGAATTGCATATTTCATCCTGCAGCAGGCCATCATCGCTTCGCAGGGGCCAAGCTCGGTGCTTCGCAAGGCGATTGGCAGTGATTGGAAAGGAAAGCTCTCGCCGCTACTCTATGTGGCCGGGATAGTCAGCAGTCTTTTTTCGGCCTGGGCGGCACAGGCGATCTACGTGTTCGTCGCAGTCCTCTGGCTCATTCCTGATCGGCGCATTGAGCATGCCCTGCGGCAGGCAGAGAGATGACTTCGGAAGACGAGGCCCAACCGCCTGATCACATCGCGTCGAAGCGCCGCACCACGCCGGCGTTTCAAGCCTTCTTAATGGCGCGGACGAGAAACAGCAAGATGACTGCGCCAGCGACTGCGATTGCGAGACGACCGAGCAGGCCGTATGCGGCGAGGCCAATCAGACCGGCGACAAAGCCTCCGATAAGCGAGCCGACGATACCCACGATCAAATCTACGAGAATGCCCATACCGCGACCCTTAACGATCAGACCGGCGAGCCAACCGGCAACGATGCCAATCACGATGGTCCAGACGATCCACATAAACTTAGGTCCTCAAAAGGAGATTTGGCTTGCGCGCCGGGGATGAAGGAAGCGCTGCAAAGTGGCGCTACTTTAGCACAGCGAGAGCCGCAATAGCGCCTCAAAGGCGCCTCGCACGTGCCGAACGGCAGAAAACGGGGCTAGGAATCGAAGAAAAATTCCCGCCCGCGGCGGCCACACTTGGGGATCAGGCGCGGTCAGCACAACAACCGTCAGTGTTTGTGCCCTGTAGTGGCGTGAATTCGACTCTCGCATGCGCGCGCACGAGGTGCATGCACAGACTACGCTGGGAAGAGTGCAAGAATCATTCGCCCGAAAGCGCAAAATCGTGAACGAACGGGATATCGAAAATATTTTGCAGGAAGTGCGAAGCGGCGAGATGACGATCGAGCGCGCCATCGATCGGCTGCGGCATTTGCCATTTGAGGACCTCGGATT
>JASHWB010000300.1 GCA_030044295.1 Candidatus Acidiferrales bacterium | reverse complement strand
GCTAGGGAAGAGAAACCGCTGAGGCGGATCGGGAACATGAGGAGGCGGTCAAGCTAGCGAAAAAACCATGGCACAAGGAACTCGGAAGCCAAACGCCGTGCCTCTCCCCGTTGGTTTCTTCGCTATATCTTCGCTTTCCACCCACGTTAAAGGGCGGAACGTCCCGGTGCATCACGAATCCCGCTAATTTCTCCCGCCGCGCGCAGCCTCCCAGACACTTCTTGCTGGCCGCTCAACACCAACCGCTTGACACCTCGGGGCGCGACCCGGAACTGCCATTCGTGCAAGAACCTATCCAAGTTGTTGAAAACACTGAATCGGCGCTCGTTCTGCCCGGCACTCTCCGCGACAAAGGAATCTCCGGTCTTCGGCGGTGCCCGCCCCGCGCTCGTTGCCGCGCAGTCTAGCGTCCGCTACAATAGCCGTCTTCGGATGGCCGCCAAATTGAACGAGATCATCCTCCACAACACGCTTTCAAATCGCGTCGAACCTCTTGCGCCGATTCATCCGGGCGAAGTCCGCATTTACACATGCGGCCCCACGGTCTATTCCTTCGCGCACATCGGCAACTTTCGCACCTTCATTTTTCAGGATGTGCTTCGGCGCTTTTTCCGCCTGCGCGGACTGCGCGTCCTGCAGGTTATGAACATTACCGACGTGGACGACCGTATCATCCACAATGCCGCCGCTGCCAGCGTGCCCATCCGCGAATACACCGAGAAATACGTCAGGGCCTTTCTGGAAGATATCGACGCACTGCACATCGAAATGCCCGAAGAGCTCGTCCGCGCCACCGATCACATCGACGACATGGTGACGCTGATTGAGAAACTCCAAGCCAAAGGGCT
This sequence comes from Candidatus Acidiferrales bacterium, assembly GCA_030044295.1. Taxonomy (GTDB): domain Bacteria; phylum Acidobacteriota; class Terriglobia; order Acidiferrales; family UBA7541; genus Palsa-295. The sequence continues at coordinate 2,080 of JASHWB010000300.1, read as the reverse complement.
CACCTACAGCAGCGACGGCTCCGTCTACTTTCGCATTTCGAAATTTCCGGATTACGGCAAGCTCTCGAAGATTGACGTCAGCGGCATGCAGGCCGGAGCGCGCGTGGACGTCGATCAGTACGAAAAAGATGATGCCCGCGATTTCGCGCTTTGGAAATCTCCCAAACCCGGCGAGCATTTTTGGGAAACGCGCATCGGCATGGGGCGTCCGGGCTGGCATATCGAATGCTCCGCCATGGCCATGAAGTATCTGGGAGACACGATCGATATTCACACGGGCGGCGTGGATCTCGCCTTTCCCCATCACGAAAACGAAATCGCGCAGAGCGAGTCCGCTACCGGACGCCCTTTTGTCCGCATGTGGCTGCACTCCGAACATCTGATCATCAACGGACAGAAAATGTCCAAATCGCTCGGCAACTTCTATACGCTGCGCGATCTGTTTGCGAAAGGGTATAAACCCTCGACCATTCGCTTCCTGCTGCTTTCTGTGCCTTACCGTCGGCAGCTCAATTTCACAGAAGATGGCCTGGTGCAGGCAAAAAATTCTGTCGAGCGCCTGCGCAATTTCGTCGCGCGGCTAAAAGCTGAACAGTTCGCCGCCGGTTCGAATCCGGAAATCGAGAAGCGCATCGAGAAGGCAGAAGGCGAATTTGACGCTGGCCTGGCGGACGACGTGAACACCGCCCGCGCCCTGGCCGCGATTTTCGATCTGGTCCGCGACGTGAACGCCGCCATGGACCGCCGCGAATTTTTGCAGCAGAACGCGCCTCGCACCGTCGCAGCGATGGAAAAATTCGATTCCGTGCTCGCGCTTCTCGTCGACGACGATGACGAAAAGCTCCGCCTCCTCGGCATAGCGCCGCGGAAACCTCAGCTGCCCGTATCGCAGATTGAGGGGCTCATCGAGGAACGCAACGCAGCGCGCCGCAGCCGCGACTTCAAGCGTTCCGACGAGATACGCCAGCAGCTCTCCGATTCTGGTATCCTCCTGGAAGATTCGAAAGACGGCAGTGTCCGGTGGAAATACAAATGACCTTTTCTGCCGCAACCATGCGCGTGGCGAATTACTCGCGTCGCGTCCAGCCTTCCCGCGAGCGCCCGAACCTTTTCGGCGTCGATTGATTCCTGTCATCGGCCCCCGCCCGCGCGGCGTCATCGCCGCGCCGCACGTCAATCGCCGGAGGAACTGATGAAACCTGCCGAGAAAAAAGTCTCCAAATTTCCGGAGCTGATTACCGCGCTGCCTGGTCCGAAAGCGAAGGAAATCGTCGAACGCGACAGTCGCGTGATCTCGCCTTCGTATACGCGCGACTACCCGCTGGTTGCGAAATCCGGGCGCGGGGCAATCGTCGAAGACGTCGATGGAAATAAGTTCCTGGATTTTGCCGCAGGCATCGCCGTGGTCGCCACCGGCCACTGCCATCCGAGGATCGTGTCCGCGATCGAGCGGCAAGCCGCTGAATTGATTCACATGTCCAGCACGGATTTTTACTATCCGGGAATGGTGGACTTGGCTGAGAATCTTGCGGCGATTGCGCCGGGCAAGGCTCCGAAGCGCGTCTACTTTGGAAATTCCGGTACCGAAGCGATCGAAGCGGCGATGAAGTTGGCACGCTATCATACGCGTCGCGATAAGTTCATCGCTTTTCACGGCTGCTTCCACGGGCGCACGCTCGGCTCACTCTCGCTGACCGCCAGCAAAGCTGTGCAGCGGAAGCATTTCGGAGCGCTGCTGGGTGGCGTGTTTCATACGCCATATCCGGATTCGTATCGCGGCGCGTACGGCGTCCGCCCGGAGCATGCGGCCGCCGATGCGCTGGCGCACATCGAACGCGAGCTTTTCAGGCGGCTCGTGGATCCTGAAGACGTGGCGGCGATTTTCATCGAACCGATTCAGGGCGAAGGCGGTTACGTGCCGGCGCCCGTGGAATTTTTGCAAGGACTCGAAAAACTTTGCAGCCATCACGGCATTCTGCTCGTGGTTGACGAGGTGCAATCCGGAATGGGCCGCACCGGGAGGTGGTGGGCCTCCGATTACGCCGGGATTGAGCCGGATATGATCTGTCCCGCAAAGGGC
>JASHWB010000299.1 GCA_030044295.1 Candidatus Acidiferrales bacterium | reverse complement strand
GGTGTGATTGTCGCCTTGACGTTCATCGGCCTGCCGTTCGTCGTGCGCGCCGTTCAGCCTGTTTTGCAGGATCTCGACCCCGAATTCGAAGAAGCGGCCACGAGTCTCGGAGCAAGCCGCTGGCAGACGTTCACACGTGTGCTTCTGCCCTCGATTTGGCCCGCTGCGCTCACGGGATTCGGCTTAGCGTTTGCGCGCGCCGTCGGGGAATACGGCTCCGTGATTTTTATCGCCGGCAATATGCCGATGCGCACGGAAATCACGCCTTTGCTCATCATCATCAGGCTTCAGGAATACGACTACTCCGGCGCTACGGCGATCGCCACCTTCATGCTGATTCTTTCTTTTGCGATGCTGCTCGGTATCAATCTTCTTCAGACGTGGAACGGCCGGCAAGGCCATGCGGGACCGTCCGCGCCCGGCGAACCATCGCGTCTATCTGGATCACTTGAGGTCGCTAACGGCGGTCAGTTAGGTCGAGAATTTCTCGGACACTTTCGACTCTGATGATGGCATCAATCACATGGACCGCGCCCAAAGATCCTAGCTGGCCGTTCGTGGCGCCCGGCGCGCTTTCGGAATCGGCGTTGCTGCGCTGGGTTCTCATCGGTGCCGCACTGGCGTTTCTCGGCGTGTTCTTGTTTCTTCCGCTCGCTGTAGTTTTCGGCTCGGCATTCGAAAGGGGCATCGGCGTATATCTTGACGGCATTCGCGACCCAGACGCACTCGCCGCTATCCGTCTCACATTGTTTGCTGCCGGAATCGCGGTACCGCTAAACATGGTTTTCGGAGTGGCGGCTGCCTGGGCGCTCGGCAAATTCGATTTCCGCGGCAAAAGCATTCTGATCAGCCTGATCGACCTGCCATTCTCTGTTTCGCCCGTCGTCTCGGGCCTCATCTACGTACTGATGTTTGGCTTGCAAGGGCTTCTCGGACCGTGGCTAATCGATCACGGAATCCGCATCATTTTTGCGGTTCCCGGAATTATCCTGGCCACCATTTTCGTCACATTTCCGTTCGTCGCGCGCGAACTATTGCCCACTATGCAGGCCCAGGGCAACGACGAAGAGGAAGCTGCCGTGTCGCTGGGTGCGAACGGATGGCAGACCTTTTGGCATGTCACCTTGCCCAACGTGAAGTGGGCCCTTATTTACGGCGTGATCTTGTGCAACGCCCGTGCTATGGGCGAATTCGGCGCCGTCTCGGTAGTTTCCGGCCACATCCGCGGCCTCACGAATACCATGCCGCTGCACATCGAAGTCGTCTACGACGACTACCAATTCGTTGCCGCATTCGCGGTCGCGTCTCTTCTGGCCCTTTTGGGGCTCGTCACCCTCGCGGTGAAAAGTCTAGTGGAGTGGCAATCACGCCGCGCGGCGCGAATCGCGCAGATTGAGGGAGCCGAGCCATGAGCATTTTTGTGCGCGGGGTCTCGAAAAAATTCGGCTCCTTCTCTGCGTTGGATCGGATCGACCTCGAAATTCCAGCCGGCGAGCTCGTCGCGCTGCTCGGCCCATCCGGTTCCGGCAAGACGACCCTCCTCCGCATCATCGCCGGTTTGGAGTTTGCCGATTCCGGCGTCGTCGAATTCGATGGTTGCGATATCTCCTCTCGCAGCGCTCGCGACCGCCGCGTCGGATTTGTCTTTCAACACTTCGCGCTCTTCCGCCATATGACCGTCTTCGAAAACATCGCTTTCGGCCTGCGCGTCCGCCCACGGAAAGTTCGTCCATCGCGCGACGCAATCCGTTCGAAGGTCCATGATCTCCTGCGGCTCATCCAGTTGGAAAACCAGGCGCAGCGCTACCCATCGCAATTGTCTGGCGGCCAACGGCAGCGTGTCGCCCTCGCCCGCGCCCTGGCGGTTGAACCCAGCGTGCTACTTCTTGATGAGCCATTCGGTGCGCTCGACGCCAAAGTTCGTCTCGAACTTCGCCGTTGGCTTCGCGATCTACACGACAAGGTCCATATCACAAGCGTTTTCGTCACCCACGACCAGGATGAGGCGCTCGAAGTCGCCGATCGTGTCGCCGTGATGAACGAAGGTCGCATCGAGCAGTTCGGTACTCCCAACCAGGTGTACCACCAACCTGCAACGTCATTCGTTTACAGCTTTCTGGGCAACGTGAACCTCTTTCGCGGTCGCGTCGAGAACGGCACTACGTACATCCATAATTCGCCAACGGGAAGCATCGTTTTCGTCCGGCCCCATTTGCTTGAAGTGAGCCGTCAACCGGATGGCTCCGCCCATTTTAGCGTCATTACGAAACACATCCACGCGGCTGGCCCGCTCGTCAAAATCGAGGCTGTCACCGAATGGGGCGCGCCCATTCATATCGAGATGTCTCAGGATCGCTTCGCCGCTCTGGGGCTCGAGCCCGATGAAATGGTATTCGTCACCCCCAAGGTGTCGGCTGTATTCGACGCGAATTCCCAACGCCCGGCGGAAAAGCCTTGACTCACACGACGATCTCGTCGCTCCCGGCCACACAACAAACTGTTGGAGGCGGAGGTCTTCAGGGCCAACGATCGATTAGCGTTGGTCGTTCTCTTCCGGTTCGTTCTCGGCGGTGGGTGAAGTGCCGTCCTGATGCGTGGCCCGCCAGATCGCGCTCTTTAGGTTAATGCTTTTCTT
>JASHWB010000298.1 GCA_030044295.1 Candidatus Acidiferrales bacterium | reverse complement strand
AGCCTAGAAATCGTCCGACTTTTGCGTGAATGTAAATCCAGGCAGGTCAGGCGATGCGCCCGCGCGTGATATTTTTACTCGCAGCGGCGGTTGGTCCTCGGACCCGGTCTTGCGCAGGACTGCGTAGCTGGTCAGCGCTTCGTTGTAAACCTTGGTGATTAAAAACGTTTCGCCGCTGTCATCCTTCTTCCAAACCTGTCCAACCTGAATCTTTTGCATGGGCACGTTTACGACTGTAAGGTCATTCGCACGTGTGGTCAATAAGCGTGCGCCGGCTTGATTCGCATCCGAAACCGCCTCGCTTAAATTGCGCTGTATTCGGCCTCCGAGTTTCGCATCACTTTCTCTGGCAGCCTTCCTCTACTTGTGGCATCTTAAGGGCAGCGGACGAATATTCAGGGTTCCCAGCAGTTGCTTACCGCTGGGTCGCAACAATATGGCAGCCGATAAGCGCATCGCAGTCGTCTTGTTTCAGTTGGGCGGGCCGGACACGCAGGAAGCCGTCGAGCCGTTCCTCTACAATCTTTTTTGCGATCCGGACATCATCAATTTCCCCGGCTCCTTTCTGGCGCGCAAGCCGCTCGCAAAACTGATCTCCACCACGCGCTCGAAAAAGGTTCGCCAGCACTACGCTGAAATCGGCGGGGGCTCGCCCATCCGCCGCCTCACCGAGCAGCAGGGCATCAGCCTCGAACGCGCGCTGCGCCCGCACATTCCCGCTCGCGCCATCGTCGCCATGCGCTACTGGCACCCGAACACGCAGGAAGCCATCGCCGCACTCGAAAGCGCGCCCTACGACGAACTCGTCCTGCTGCCTCTGTATCCGCACTATTCCTTCGCCACTACCGGCAGCAGCTTGAAGGAATGGCATCGTCTCTATAAGCCTACGGTCCCCGTGCAGCGCATCGACCACTTTTACGACCATCCCGACTACATCGCCGCGATCGTGGACCGTATCAACGGGGTTCTCGCGAATCTCTCCGATCCAGACGACGTTTGCCTGGTTTTCAGCGCGCATGGCCTTCCACTCACGCTCGTCGAGAAGGGTGATCCGTATCCCAAGCACATCGCCACCACCGTCGAGCTCGTCCGCGAACTCGGTGCCTGGCCGAATCCACACGTGCTCTGCTTCCAGAGCAGAGTCGGCCCGCAAAAGTGGCTCGAGCCTTCTCTCACCGGCACCATCGCGAAGCTCGCCAGCGAAGGCATGCGCCGCATGCTCGTAATCCCCATCGCGTTCCTTACCGACCACATCGAAACGCTGCACGAAATCAATATCGAAGCTCGCGAATACGCCCATTCGCTCGGCGTCGAGGATTTTTACATGACGCCCGGCCTCAACGATTCGCCTCTGCTGATCCGCGCTCTCGCCGATCTCGTCCTGCGCGCCGTCGGCCATCGCGCCGGCGTCGCCACCCTCGCCTTGTGACGATCCGACGAGGATCGTCATCCTGAAGGAGCCCGCCGCGGCGGACGACTGAAGGCTCTCTCCTCATTCGTCCGACCGCACTCGCCTTGCAAGCGGGGTGAGGAATCTGCTGTTGAATTTTCTGTTCGATTGTCAGCCTGAGGTTCCGCGATTTGTATGTAAGCTGGCCGAACGATCTCTCCTTGTTTTACGGGTGCCGCACTCCAGCGCCGTCTTGCACCGTACGAAGCACGTTCACTCGCGTCTCAGTACCTCTCGCGTCGGCATGCTATAACTGACCTTGTCAGCCGAGACGCCTGCGAACCGGCTGCGAGGCCCATTGGAATTCTCCCTCACTGACGATCAGCAGCAGCTTCGCCGCACCGTGCGCGAATTCGCCGAGGCGGAAATAGCCCCGCACGTAATGGAGTGGGACGAAGCCTCGCAGTTCCCATCGGAACTCATCCCCAAGCTCTCCGAAATGGGTTTCCTCGGTGTGATTTTTCCAGAAAATTACGGCGGCGCGGGCATGGGCTACGTGGAATACGCGCTGATTATCGAGGAGCTCTCGCGCGTGGATGGCTCCATCGGCATCATCGTCGCCGCGCACAATTCGCTCTGCAGCAATCACATCTATAAATTCGGCACCGAGGCCCAGAAGCAGAAATATCTCGTCCCGCTCGCGCAGGGTAAAAAACTCGGCTGCTGGTCGCTCACCGAACCGGAAGCCGGTTCCGACGCCGGCGGCACGCGCACCGTGGCGGCAAAAGAACAGGAAGGGCTCCCAGGTTCCCGGCGAGGGGAGCCTGGGAGATTTGACCAGTGGGTAATCAACGGCTCAAAGACCTTCACCACTAACGGCCATTACGCCGATGTTTGCGTCGCCATGGCCGTCACCAATCCTGAGAAGCAGCACCATGGCATTTCCGCTTTCATCGTGGAGAAGGGAACTCCCGGCTTTCGTCCCGGCAAAAAAGAAAACAAGCTCGGCCTGCGCGCCAGCGACACCAGCGAAGTCGTCTTCACGGATTGCCGCGTGCCCGCCGAAAATCTCCTTGGACGCGAAGGCGAGGGCTTCGTCAACTGTCTGCAGATTCTTGATGGCGGACGCATCTCCATCGCGTCGCTGGGCCTGGGCATGGCCCAAGGCGCGTATGAATCGGCGCTTCGCTACGCCAAGGAGCGCAAGCAGTTTGGCAAAGCCATCGCCGAATTTCAGGCCATCCAGTTCAAGCTCGCCGATATGGCCACGCAGATCGAGGCCGCGCGCCTGCTGACGTATCGCGCCGCGTGGCTCGCGGACCGCGCCGCGTCATCGCCGGATCATAGAACGCGCATCACGCGCGAAGCGTCGATGGCCAAGCTCTACGCCGGAGAAGTCGCCGTGCGCGTCGCCAACGAAGCCGTGCAGATTCACGGCGGCTACGGCTTCATCAAGGATTATCCCGCCGAAAAGTTTTATCGCGACGTGAAGCTCTGCACCATCGGCGAAGGCACCAGTGAAATTCAGCGCCTCGTCATCGCCCGCCAACTGCTCGGAAAGTGACCATCCGATCAGGATGGTCATCCTGAAGGAGCGCAGCGACTGAAGGATCTCTCTTTGCGGTCGTCCGCTCGTGTCCGGTCTGTATTGCGCTAATGAAGCTTTTCCCGCGCTTCCGCCGTGCTGGCGTAGCAGGGGAACAGCTTCGGCAACCCGCACACTTC
>JASHWB010000297.1 GCA_030044295.1 Candidatus Acidiferrales bacterium | reverse complement strand
GGGCACGCTCACTTGGCAGGATCCTTGAATGCGCCAACGAGGACTCCTCTCGCCGTCAGTAGCGGATGAAGCCAACTATCCGCCTTACCAGGTTCGGAGGGGATGACCATCAGCCGATCCGCCCATTTCGCGATTTGATCGAACGAATCATATGCGCTGTAGGAGTAGGCTATCCCATCGCCTTCAGTAAACAGATAGCCTTTTCCGCGTGTTTTTGCGAAATTCACAATCGGCCACAACCGGGACTTGTACAGGAAAAGCTTCGCGGCGCGCATCGGCCAGCGGCCTTGTCCAAAGCGGTTGCTATCAAGGATTAGCACTGCTTTGCGCGCCACGCGCAGCATTTCGCCGACGACCACGGCGGGTCTTGGAACGTGATGCAAGATTGCGAATGAACAGACGGCGTCGAAGCTATCGTCGGCAAACGGAAGCGCGTCGCCCGAGGCTTGGATAAAATGCACGGCAGAATCGAAGTGCCTTGCGAGTCCCTGGTCGATGAGCGCCGCGACTGGCTCAACGCCACAAACGAACCGGTCCGGCGCCGACGAACGAAAATGCCGCATCCCGCGCCCGGTTCCCGCGCCAACATCCAGTATCGATTTGGCGTTCACTACCCCCAGGAGCGCGTCGACAAGTTGGAGATTCCATTCATCGCCATCACCTTCATGCGCATGCATGCTGTCATAACGCACTGCGGTTTCGGTGTAATAGCGGCGCTGGGCGGCGATGGCGTCTGCTGCCTTAGTTGACATGCATGGCCCTGCGAAACCTCTGGAAGCCGCTGGTTCGTTTAGCTGGGGGCTCTGCTGTCGCTAGTGGATTCGCGGCGATCTCCGGCAGACGGAAGAGAATTCCAATGGTCAGCCACATATATATATTGCAGATAAAGTCCTGATACCCGGAAAGGCTGCTCCAGGTCATCGGGAGAAGAAGCAGAAACGCGTACCAGACAATGGCAATGGCCAATGGGAAAAAGCGCGTACCCCGCAGTCGGCGTACAATTCTCCAGGAGTAGTAGAGGACGGCTCCGCCCCACAACAGCCACAGCAGAGGTGCCAGAATTCCCATTTCAGCGATCAGGGCGCCGAAGCCTTCTTCCACCCAGTCATTAGGCTGGGGTTGGCCGAGTATGCCGGAAACGTATTGCGCTCCTAGCGAAGCCGTCCCCGTGCCGCTTCCGACGATCCAGTGACCCCCGAAAACGTCGAGAAGATTCTGCAACGGATAGTTCCAGGTTCGGTTAGAGAGTTCGTACGCAGAGCTGCTGGGCAGCAACGTTTCGGAATAGAACGCTATACGAGATCCCGCCTTTTGCGGGAAACAGAGAATGACAGCAGCGAGCGCTAAGGCGCCGACGATCACGGAATTACGAATCGCCTTTAGAAGCCTGTGCCCTTGGCCCCAGCGCCATGGAGCGCCCCAAAGGAACCCAGAGCTCAAAACGAGAGCGGAACCCAGGACGAGCAACAATGCGCTTCGATTCCCGCAAAGCATTGTTGCAGCTACAACTGTACCAATAGCCACGAAACCGGCCATCCATCGCCTGCGCGAGCGCAGCAGCATGTAGCCGGCAGCTCCCATGGAGATCACGAAGGCGATAATCAGGTACATATCGAAGCGACTGGCGCTCACAAACACAGAGTCCGGAAGATTGAAAAGCTCGCCGGAAATAGGCGTTACTTTCTCTAGGTTGCCGAGGTTCTGCAGCTCGGGTGAAAGCTGAGCTGGGTTCAAGAAGCTATTGCCGCGGACGGCCTGAATGATTCCGATCGCGCTGATGGCAACGGCAGCAATGATATTCAGGTTCAGAAACTGTTTAACGTCCTGATCGGACCGCATAAGGGCGTATCCAACGTAAATCAACGGGACATAGTAGAAATATAGCTTGAGCCCAAGCAATCCATACAAGATGTTTGGCGAATACTCGTTGAACATTTGCAATACCGCAAGCCAGAAAAATAGACTGAGGAACAGCAAAAAAGGCGCCCGGAACCACTTCTCTTTTCCGCGGCGGATCTCTAGGTAAAGGGCGACGTAGACGAGGCCGAGCAGAATGTCCTTGCCGAAGAACAGCAGGGTACCGTTGCCCATGTATTTTCTAACGAAGTCTTCCGCAAGCATCCAAATGAGGAAAGAATAAAATCCTGCGCGCCAGTTGCGAAGAATGATCACCGCAGCGCCGCAGGCAGCCACTCCGAGAGCGGCAAACTCAAGCGCGCGGACGTTGCCTGCCACGATCTCTTGTCCGCATTCCCATGCCAGGAGAACGCCTGCCCCGAAAATAACCAGCCCGATCGCAGCCTGGTTTCTGATCAATGAAGTGCGAGTGCTAAGCAACTGTCATCACCCTAAACGTCGCGCTGGATGCCCGGCCAACGCAAGCGTGCCCCAGCGATTTTAGCGCGACCCAATTCAGAGCGCGAAGCGTGCCGCGCGTCAGCCGCGTCCGCCAGTTCTTTTCAGCACAAAGATGTGCGAGTCTCCTGTCAGTGCCGGTCCCCTCATAAACGGGATGGCAATCCAAAACAATGGAACCAGGTACCGGCGCCCAGTCAGGGGGAATTTGCCATTCGGGTGAGAGAAATACTCAACGAGCCTTAGGCCAGCCCGAGGCAAGATTTGCCGTTCGAATAAGTCCAGATGAATAGGAGTGATGTGTTCGGGGGATTTGCTGTCCATCGGGCGCAGTTTGCCGCTGCGAAAAAACTTGAGCCTCCCCGCCGCGTTTCCGACATTCGGTGTGGTGATAACCGCAACGCCATTGTCGCTGAGCAGCCGGGCAACTCCGCGTAAAAAGGCGAACGGATTCTCCAAGTGCTCGATGACCTCGACGGATGTGATGACGTCGAACCCGGGTGTAAAGCGTTGGTCAAAATCCGGCTGATTGAAATCAAGAAGAACGAAATCGGTGCCTAATTCGAAATAATTCTGTGCGTCCGATGCAGTGACCTGGAATCCTGCGGCTTGCAATCGCCCAGCGAGCGCCCCGGATCCCGCTCCCAAGTCCAGTGCGCGGCCCGCGGAATGCGTGTGCCGAAGTGCGGCGGCGATTACGATTTCGTACGTACCCGGGAGCGCATGCTCGGGCATCGCAGAACGTTTGATTGCTACCGATTTGGGCGTCACAAGTGCCACGCCTCCCTACAAGCCAGCTTTTCCTATTGCGTCCGACATGTACTGCCGCATTCTGGTGTGCCCCATCCCAAGCAGCAAGAATATTCGGGACAGCCTGGGATTCTTAGCCGCAAGAGTAGGGCTAATAGGTTCTGAATAATGTTCGGCTGACGCCCCGAAGGACTGAGCACGATAAGATCGAGAGACGCAATTTCGAGCGCGCGCAAATTTCCCGAGGGGATAGTTCGACCAGTCTCCCAGGCAAGCCAAACGGCCGCGACGAAAACGAGCAGTCCGACCGCGGTCTGGCTTCGCATCACGGGAATCCGCGCATTCGCCATCTGTTTTTAGAGGTTCCTTGGCGCCCATCGTGCGAGTATATGGGAAGTCCAACTAATCTCACCCAGCCATTCGATGGAATAGCCAAGCTTCAGTAATTGCGCGACGACTTCGTGGTCGCGCCTTTTTGAGTCCATGTTGTGCAGCTCGACCAGCAAGATTGGGTGTTGATTACACAAGACTGCGGTAGCGCCACGGATCGCCAATCCTTCAGCTCCTTCGATATCCATCTTGATAAAATCAATCGGCCGGCCAATCTCGTCCGCAAAAGCATCGATCGCGGTGCCGGGAACGGCGATCGCGGGTCTCTCCTCCTCTGCGGACAATGGGCCCGCGATCAGGTTGGAGTCTTTGGGCGGAACGTTAAACTCCATAGTTCCCGGCTTATCCACAACTGCTTCCGGACGAGCAGTCACGTTCTGGAGTCCGTTCATCTCGATATTTTCCACGAGAACTCTAAAATTTGCCGGCAAGGGTTCGAACGCCACAACCTTCCCGGACGACCCGACGAGCCTCGACAAAAGCAGCGTGTAAAATCCGCTTTGCGCACCCACGTCCAAGACAAGCATCCCCTCCGAGACATGATCCGAGATTGCATCGACCACATCCGGTTCCCAGCTACCGTAAACGAAGCCGCGGTGGTTCCTCCAATCGACTCGCATGCGAAAGCCTTCGAGCGGACCGCTGCAATTCAGGATCGGATACTGATCGACAGGTAGCCGGTTCAAAATCGTATGGATTGCCATAGCGAGCCGCGTCGGCTCGCTTGGACGGCCGAGAATGGCGTGCTTGAGCGGGTTCGGAACCCAGCGAGCCACAGCGACAAGGGATTTTTCAAACCTCAAGCGCGCTCCGTTGGGCATACGGAGTCTTTCGCAAGCTTTTCAAAGAGGCGACTCCCCATGAGTGGCTGTTTTCGCACGGCAGCTTTCGTCATCGGACAAGAATTTCCTTGAGGAGCGCCATCTGGCTGTCAATCATCGTATCGCGACGGAACAGCTTATTCGCCCTGTCGCGCGCGGTCGCGCCGAGCGAACTCGCCAGCGTCGGTTCGTCTATTACGCGTTCCATCGCGGAGGCTAGGCTTCGCCAATCTCCTGCTTGAAACTTCAGTCCAGCGCCGTCCACGATTTCGCCCAATCCGCCGATGTCCGCCGCGATCACCAGTCCACCTCGCATCATTTGCTCAATCGCCGCAAGGCCTGCTGTTTCTTCCCAAATAGACGGCATAACGACCGCGGTAATCTCGCTTGCGGCGCGGGCAAACGCGGCGTCTCGCATTTCTCCCGTAAACCGCACCCGTTCGCGCAGGTTATAAGCGTTTACCAGGGCTTCCAGACGCGTGCGCTCAGGTCCATCGCCAATGAATGATAGCCGGAAACCCTTCCCATTTTTTGCCAGAGCATTTGCCGCTTCGACCAGGAGCGGCAGCCCCTTCTCCGCGACAAGCCGGCCAACGTAGCCGAATTCGGCCGTCTCTGAAAGATTTGTGCCAAACCTCGCATCATGCGCCTGGGCCTCGTCAATCCCACAGTAAATAGTGCGGCTCCTCGGCATCTGCAAACGCTCGTTCACATGGTTTGTGACCATGATGTTCGCGGCTGCACGTTCGCAGAGCCAGCGCCTCGGGAACGCCAGCAGCAGCGCCCGAATCGCGCCTGGCGTCGCCATCGTCACAGCGCAGCAACGGACGCATTCAGCGTATTCTCCCTTCGTGAAGTGCCCCGTGCAAACTGTCTGCGAAGGCTGTTTGAAAAGCAACCCGTTGGGACAGACCGCTTGATACACGTGATGCTCGACCACGCATGGTTTCCGGCTCATCCAGCTGATCAGCATCGGCAGAAAACAAGGCCCTTCAACGTGAACGAGGTCCGATTCGCGGATCAAGCGCACCAGCTGCCAGAACTTCGGTCTGCGAATAACTAGATACGGAAGCTTTGAATCATCCATCTGGTCGCGCGGAGTATTTGTAACCACGGTCACTTCAATCCGCCCAAGATTGCTTGCAGGACCTGATGAAGCAAATTCCGAGAATCCGCGGGCGAGCAGGTCCATAAACGTTTGCACGCCGCCGACGACCGGGAAGAAATATTCGCCGTATATTAAAAGCTTCATCTAGTTTCTCAAGTGCGACAGTCGTTCCGTGTTCACGACCGAGCCGTATTTTCCCTTCGCCACGCTGCTTCCGAGGTCAAACGCTTTTACGTATCGATCGGCGATCGACGTCCAGGAAAACTCGCGTTCCTGGGCGGCGGTGCTCCTGCGGCGCAATTCGCGCCAGAGTTCAGCGTCGTTCAGAACGCGTATCAAAGCGGTCGCGAGCGCCTCGCGATCGCGATAAGGCGCCAATTCAACGCCAGCGTCATGGATCGGCTCGCGAGTCGCACCCGAGTACCCGACAATCGGTAATCCACAGGCGATACCCGCCAAGGCGCTTCCACGAGTTTGAGTCACCCAACCGCCCAGGTACAGGAGCACGTCGGCTGTAGCCAGCGTGTCAGCCACGTCCTTGGCCGGCAACATGCCCAGCACCGTGATCTCTGCCTCCAGTCCCTGGAGCGCCGTTTTTATGTCTGCGCGTGCCTCCGCCGAACCTTTGCCAAGGATGACAAACCGAACTTTGCCGACCGAAGCCCGGACGCGCCGGGCGGCGGCCGCCAAGTCGGCTATCTCGACTGTGCGATTTTCCCCGGCGCTCAGACAAAACACCACAACGGTTCTCGACCTGTTTGCATCCGTGCTATCTGAACGTGGTTCGATACGCTGCGGAATGTTCGCGCCGATCGGAATGTAACAGGCCTTCGAGAGATGGCCGCGTAACCACGGAATCGTTTCGAGCGGCACGGTGAAGACGGCTCTTTCCGAAGCGCGAAAACAACGGCGGATTACCCACTCTTGGACGCTCCCTCGGACCCTGTCGCGCACCCGGGCGCGACTGACCTGTCGTCCACGCTCGTGAAACAGCACGGCGCAATGCAGCCCACGCCGCCGTAGGGTGGCAATCACAAAGAGCAGGCCGACCGGAAAGCCGCGGCGCGACCACGAAAGTGCTGTGTAGTTCACCACGACCCACGCTCCGCGCCACTCACGAATCTGATTGCGCAATGTTCGCAGCGCGGCGATCCACCCAACCTCGGCCCAACCGACTCGCACCGTTTTGAGCGCGACTCCCCGCTGCGAAAGCGCTTCGCCGAGAAACCGGCAGTAGTCCTCAATGCCGTCTGTTGGTTCCTCCCTCCTGCCGAGCAGCGCGATTATGCTTGTATCCATAGCAACCCCGGCAAAACAGCGCATGCGTCGAAAAACATCGAATTCCAGGCCGACACTTCCGGCCCCGATTTCGCGGAGTCAAAGCTGAGCTTTCGACTGGCCCGATTCTGCAAAACGATCTTCAGTGCGGTGGCCATTCCGGAAGTCCTTGTGCCGAAAATCCCCACCTCACATTCCCTGGCGATCGCAGCCGGAGCGACGGAACAAAGTACGGCGTGCAGGGCAGCGGCGCATTCCAACATTGTTCGCCCTCCGTCGGCACGTACACTCTGAGACCTGAAATAGTTCTTCGCGCCGCTAGCGCAGGGGCCGGCAGAGGCTCCAATGCGTGAACCGAAAGTGACGGCCGATATGACATCTGCCAGCCGAAAGAAAATAAGCACCACAGTGTGACTGCGGCGAAACCAGTCACAGCAAGTCGCGGTCGGACCCACGTGAATCGCTTCAACGCGGTGATCGTCCCGAGCGCCCCCAGTACGGCTGCGGTGGCCCAAATGGGCGCTTCGCCAAACCTGGGATCGGGCGCCTCTAGAAACCAGAAGATCATACCGGGAATCGATGCAGCTAGGAGCCACGCGCCCACGACTTGCCTGCGATCAAGTCTATTCCGGCCAAAGGCCCACGTGACCAGTGCACCGGCGATAGAAATTATCACGGGCACCTGCAATCCTCCGCGGTCGTGTACCTCACTCGACAGCCAAGCGGAAACCCAGCGTATTCCCTCAGTTGAGGCGAAATGAACGAATGGCACTGGGTTCCGCGCGTAGGCATGAACGGTGTTCGCATAGAAAGCTGCAACTGCCGGTTCAACGCTCCAGCTCGTATGAATCCCCAGAATCGTACTCGGGAAAAACGGATAGCCCGAGAGAATGATATTGCGGGCGAGCCAAGGGACCACAATCAACAGCGCCGGAACGACAGGGGCGAGCCTGCCGTTTTTTTTCGCCCTCGACCTGAAGTAAAGCAAAAACGCGATCATCCAGGCGAGCGCGGCGAATACGATGGTCGATTCCTTCAAAACGATAGCGACAAAGAAGAGCGTGGACCAGGCGATCGTGCGTGTGCGGCTTTCGGCCGGGGAGACATCGTCGTCACTTTGCGCTACCAGATCCGCGAACAGGATCCCGGCACCCAGCAAGCAAGCGGCGGCAGCCGGTTCATCTGTCGAAATCCCGGCAATTTGGTCGCGCGTGGCCCAAATCAAGGTCGGGACAGTGAGAATCGCAAAATACCAATCTGCCAATCGGGCCGACCCGTTTCGGACGACGCGGATGCACGACGGGAAAATTGACGTCCACAGCGCCGCCAGCGAAAAGCCGGTGGCCAAGCGAAAAGCGAGCGTGGAGGACGTAGCCGCCTGCAGCGCCGCAACGAGCTGAAAAAGCGACGAATCGAAACCGAATCGACCATACAAATTGGCAAGTCCCGGCACCGCCGGAAACGTCGTGATCCATCGAACCGCTGCTGCCGCATAAAGGCCGGTATCGTAATGATTGCACGGACCTGCGGCTCGCAACGCGATGTACGCGATGAGTGCGACCCAGACGAGGAACGCCCACCCAAACGTGATGCGGACGCGTTGCAACTCTCGCCACAATACTCCGCGGTTTGCCAGGATTCCACAAAGCGCGATTCCAGCCAGTCCGATCGAGACATCTGCATGAACCGGAAGAAATAGGTTCCAAATTTCCAGCAGTGCGACGACAGCCCCAAACCCTACCCAGTGCGCGTAGAAGATTTTCGGAAAACCGCCGCACAGGCGAAGCGCCAGGGAACCTATCCCTATAAAAACGATAGCGCACGCCAGCCACACGAGCAGTATCGTGACGACCGATACGACGAGCAAATAGTCCTCTCCTCTGCGGCCTGTGGCGTTGTCGCCTGAGCCTGATTCCGGCGGTTCCGAGCCGCTACCGCAGCATCGCGAATCGCGCTCCAGCTGGCCTATTTCTCCACTAAGAAGCTGCCGATTACGAGCGCGTCCATGCCGGAACTGAAAAAAGTGCGAATCGCGTCGGTAGGCGTACACACGAACGGTTCGCCGCGAAGATTGAAAGAAGTATTCACTACTACCGGCACGCCCGTGAGCCCGCCGAATTCGCAGATCAGCTTCCAATAGAGCGGATTCGCATCGCGCTCGACGGTTTGCGGGCGAGCGCTGCCATCCACGTGCGTCACCGCCGGAATCACTGCGCGCTTTTCCGGACGGAC
>JASHWB010000296.1 GCA_030044295.1 Candidatus Acidiferrales bacterium | reverse complement strand
AACGCTGTGGCCCGATTTTTCTCGCGCGCGCCTGCTGGAAGCGCTGGTGGATTATCAAAAGCGCGAGCGGCGCTATGGCGGGTTGGGACCCGGCCAATCATCGGGGCGCAATCGCGGGGCTGCGGACGAAGTGGAAAACGAGTCTGCCGCTCATGAACGACATGCGCAGCAAGAAGAGCCGGCGCGCGCGGCGCGTCAGGGGCGGTCCTGACGCCAGATGCTCGCGCGCATTCTGACCGCCTGCGTCCTGATTCCTCTGGTTGTTGCGCTGGTTTGGTGGGGACCGTCTTGGCTGCTGGCGTTAGCCGCAGCGATTGTGGCGCTGCTGGCGCTGGTGGAATTCCTCAATCTCGGCGAGCAAGCCGGCCTTCGTTCCTTCCGCAAATGGACGTTGCTCTGCGCGGCGGGAGTTTTCTACGCGCAATATACACAGGGCCTCATTGAAACGCGCCCGTTCGGGCACGGCGTATCGATCGTGCAGGTTCGCGCGGTGGGAGCGATTTCCGTTGAAGCAGTCTTCCTGATTTTTGTTTTTGGCGCGGCGGTGATCGTGCTCGCGATGCGGCGACCGCTGCGCGAATCTCTGGCGGCCATCGCGATTTCTTCGGCCGGACTTTTGTTTGTGGCGTTTCCGTTCAGCTATCTGGTTCTGCTCGACGAGATGAGCCGGACCGGACGCGTGCTGGTCCTGTTCACGCTGGTATTGATCTGGGTCGGCGACACGTTCGCGTACTTCACCGGAAAAGCGATCGGCCGGTTACCCATGGCTCCCGCGCTGAGTCCCAAGAAAACATGGGAGGGGGCAACCGCGAATCTAATCGGAGCGATTTTGGTCGCGGTGGGATTTTCGTACTGGCTGCAAATCGATATCTGGGCACTGATAGCGATCGCCGGCGTTGCGAATATCGCCGGCCAAATTGGCGATCTACTGGAATCCGCCTACAAGCGCGCTGCAAACATGAAGGATTCCGGCAGCCTGCTGCCGGGACACGGCGGGATGCTAGATCGCATCGACAGCTTGGTTCTGGCAAGTCCCGTGGTGTGGGCCGCGTACTGGTGGCTGGCGATGCGCTAATGGAGAGTCACTTCGAAGATCCGCCGGCGAACAGCCGCCCGATAGCCACCAGTACTACGGCGCCCACGGTCGCAGCGGCAAGACTAGGCCAGAACCCGAATGCCGCAATTCCCAGCCGGGTGAAAATCCAGCCGCCAATCACCGCACCGATCAGCCCCAACACGATGTCCACGAGGCAGCCGAAGCCGCGTCCGCGCGTAATTACTCCGGCGATCCATCCGGCCACGAGTCCAATGATTACCCAGGCGAGGAATCCGCGAGAGGAAACTCCGAGAAAATAGACATGGCTTTGGTGCTGGAAAAGCGCGACATCTGAAAAAGAATTCATCGGATCCGTCTCCCCAGACTACAAGTGCAAGAAGAGTTCAAAAGAGTTTCGCACGAGCGCTTCGCCGCAAGCGAGCGCTTTTCTTCGAGGACTGGGTATGCGAGACGCGGGGCGTCACAGGCCGCCAATCGCAACCTCGCGCGCCGCGATATTGCGCACCAACTCGAACCGCGAATTCTGCCGGCAGATCTCGCGCCGAGCGAACGTCCGAAGCTTTCAAGCTTTTTCTAAAATATTCTTTCGTTTCCCGCCTGATCTGTACTATCAATGAGGCGCGCTAAAGCGAAGCCCGCGAACAATTTCGCTGTGGCGGAACGAGTTCACTTTCTATCCACGAGGAACACTGAATGCCGAGTAAAAAAGGCGCCACAGGGCGAATTCTGCATGACCCGGTGAAAGACCGCCTGACTCCCATCTATCCCCTGGACCTTTCGAAGATCGAGACGATCGACGATTTGGTGCGCGCGATGGGCCAGACAGCGTTCACGGCCCGGCAGGTCGGCGATGCGGCGGATGTGTTGGAAGCGATGGCCCGCGATAAGGACTGCTTCGTCGTGATGACCCTTTCGGGCGCCCTCACCGTCGGGAAAATGGGATTGATCTTCTGCGATCTGGTGGATTCGGGCGTGGTGAAGGCGATCGTTTCCACCGGCGCGCTTATGGCGCACGGCCTGGTGGAGGCCACCGGCCGCTCGCATTTCCGTTACGATCCGAAAATGGACGATCGCGAGCTGTTTTTCGCCGGATACAACCGCGTTTACGACTCGCTGGAGCCGGAACTGAACCTGGATCACGTTGAAGAAGTAGTCGATCACGTTCTCAACAGCTGGGCGGACGGTGAAGCGGTTTCCAGTTGGCGCTTACACCAGCGAATCGGCGAGTACCTGCAGAGGCATGCCAAAGGCCGCGGCATTTTGAAGAGCTGTGCAGAGAAGAAGGTGCCGGTGTTCGTGCCGGCATTTACCGATTCGGAGCTGGGAATCGACTTCGCCCTGCACCAGCGGCAGCGCAAAATTGCGGGAAAGCCACCGCTAACGTTCGATGGCTTCGACGATTTCGAGTATTACGCCTCCACGATGCTTGCCACCAAGCGCATGGGCATCTTTACGATAGGCGGCGGAGTCCCGCGGAATTGGGCGCAGCAATTTGGCGTTTATGCGGAGCTCCTGGCGCGGCGCGGGTACGAGAAATTGCCGCTGAAACGCTACAACTACGGCCTTCGCATCTGCCCGGAGCCGGTGAACTGGGGCGGACTTTCCGGCAGCACGTACACGGAAGCTGTTTCGTGGGGCAAGTTCGTTCCTCCGGAGGAAGGCGGCAAGTTCGCGGAAGTTTTCGATGATGCTACGGTCGCGCTGCCGCTTATCGTGGGAGCAGTTTTGCAACGGATTGGTTATTTCAGGAAACCCGGCAAGTAATTCCGGAACAATCGCGGAAACTTTCAATCGCGCTCCGCGCATCGCGTGAAACGAGCGAAGTGTGGCGTGTTCTTTAGAGCAGGGGACTAATCGTCGTCGCCGAGAAGGATGGCAGCCGCCAGAACCGTGGTCCACAGGCCGCGCTTGTCCCCCACAGCCGACTGCGTGATGTTCATCGTGCGGACGATTTTGTTCGAGATGCGGTAAACCTCTTTCTTTTCGTCCCACGACAAATCCGGATCGAATTCGACGTTCAGCGTGGTCGCCAGCATCTCGGCAGCGAGTTCCTCGGCGTATTCGCCGGCCACTTCTTCCGTCTCACCGAACGAGTGATGCTCCGAAAGATATCCGTACATCGATTTGTCGCCCGGAAGCGCGAGACCGACTCCGGCCGCGATCAGGCGGTGCGGCTCGCGCGTCTGATTTTCGCTGATTACCGTAAACGCGACTTGACCGGGTTTCAGATGCTTCAGCCCTTCGGCGCGCGATATCAATTTGCAATGCGGGGGGAAAATTGAGGAGACGCGGACGATGTTGCACGCCGCAATTCCCGCGTTGCGCAGCGCCAGCTCGAAGCTCGACAGGCGCTCGCGGTGCTTTCCGACTCCCTTGGTGAGAAAAATCTTCTTCGCGACAAACGCCATGTGTTGAGCCGGGTTGCGGTGCCTCCGTAGCTTTGACTGGGAAAAGGAGCTTCCGAAAATTAACAAGCAGTCCGAATGATGTCAATCATTATTCGCGCGGTATTGTTGCTCGCTGGTGAATTTTCGGCTTGATAAGTTTTGTAGCTCGGAATCCGGACGGCGAGTGTTGGTCACGCGTCACGGCAGAGGATGACGCACGGCGCCAGCGCGTCGCAGACCACCGAAAGCTCGCGCAGCTGCGCTTGGGTGAAGTCCGGGCCCGCGTCCGACATTTCGCG
>JASHWB010000295.1 GCA_030044295.1 Candidatus Acidiferrales bacterium | reverse complement strand
ACCTTAATGATTTCGAGTCCGTAGGGCGTGGTCACCAAGTCCGAAACTTAGCCCTTCGGGACGCTAAACGCGGCCTTCTCGAACGCCGGCGCCGTCTGCCCCTGTAGGATCCAGCCCAAATCACCGCCCTTGGGAGCCGACGAGTCGTCTTCCGAATACTTCTTAGCCAGCGCCTCGAAGTTCGCGCCTTTCTTGTTGGCTTGGCTCAGCACGTCCTCGGCTTTTTTGCGGATCTCGGCCACTTCCGCGTCCGTCTTGCCCACGGTCTTGAACAGGATATGCTCCACGTGCACGCGGTTTTGCACCTGATACTGCGCCAAATTCGCCTGGTAATAGGTTTGCAGCTCCGCATCCGTCACTTTGGTGTTCGCCTTTAGCTTGGCCAGGTCGAGCAGCGCGTAATTCACCGAACGCTTTTCTGGAATCTGGTACCGCCCCTGATTGCGCGAGAACCACGCTTCCAGCTCGTCGTTCGCCGGCTGGATCTTCGCCGCCAAATCCGAGGGCTTAATCAGGACGTATTGGAGTTTCACCCGGTCGTTGCGCCACTGAAACTCCTGCTGCACTTCGGCCGGCGACACGATAATGCCGTCCGTCACCAGCTCGCGAAATTTTTCCTCCAGCATCGAATCGCGCAGCGAGGCCTCGAATTGCGGCACCGACATTCCCGTGCCCTGTTCGATCGCGTTCTCGTACACCTGCGGATTCCATTTGTTCCCGCTCCACGCGCTCGGGACCATCTCGCGAATGCGCGCCGCCTCTTCCTGCGTCGTCACCTGAAGGCCCAGTTGCGCCGCTTCGTAATCAAGCGCCTGCTGGAACACCATGTCGTTCAGCAACTGCTTCGCGTAAATCGGGCGCATCATTTGCGGAATCTGATTGCCATTGTTCAGCATTTGGTCGAATCTCTGCTGGAACTCGACCACCGTGATGGGCTGGCCCGCCACGCTCGCAATCGCGTCCGGCGAGTTTGCGTCCGTGCTCGGCCCGCTCATCAAACCCGGAACCAGCGTCACCACCATGCTGACGCAGATCAGCACCAGGATCACTCCCATGCTGATCTTGATCCATCGGTTGCGATCGAGGTGCCGTTCCTGAATGCCTCGTAACATGCCTTCGCGTACCTTCCTTAGAGAACCTTCTTAGCGCCTTGCCGCATCTGGCTCGTGCCTTGGCGAATCCGCCGAGCGCCTTGACGAATCTGCCTAGCGAATATCGCTGGCGAACCTTTCCGCCTTGGCGGACCTTACCTCCCGAACGTTTCTAACCCTGACGGATTTTCCTAGCGAACTTTTTGGCCAACGTTCCTTGAATGGCCTTCCTATCTCGGGATAATTTCATTATAGAAGGTTTCTCCCCCGTTTCCCATCCCGTTTCGCGAAGATCTGTCGGGTGCCGCATTCTTCGCGCAGTTCGCGAAGGGTGCGGATTTTTCTTGTAGCGCCGCGCCCCACAGGCGAAATTTGGCGTCATTCTGAGTCCGCCGCGGCGGACGAAGAATCCCTCTTCGGCGCCGAGCCGCGCGACTCTCTTGGTTCAAAGGTTTAAACGTAGCGCCGCGGCCTTTAGCGCGGCACGGCCTGTTTCTTCCACGCAGGGACCCATTCGGGAACAACGGCACCCTTCAGCATACGATTCCCTATCTCTGTAAGTGACCCGAGAAAGCGGTATCCCTTCGGCTCGTGGCAAAATCCTTTTCGAACCGGATTCATCCAGATGTACCAAGCAACCCGGTCCGCCGATTCGGACCCACGCAAAATGTGATCGTAATATTTTGTTTGCCACAGCCGTTTGTGCGTACGCCGTGCGAATTCGACTGCCGTTGCTTGTTTGAACGATTCTACGAACTTGACGAGATTGCTCTCCTCGGTCATTCCGGCCGCGAGCAGGTGCAGATGATCGGGCATCACGCAATAGGCGTGAACGCCAAATTCGCATTCCATCGCATCACGCCGAAGCCGCGCGATCAGCCACGACGCCAGCCGCGCGTTCTCTCCAAATTTTCGACGGCCGGCAAAGCAGAGTGTCACGAAATAAAGACCCCGTCCGCGATATCGAGTCGCCGGCAACCGAATATTCTTGCGCTCGAATTGCGTGTCGGTGCTCATCGATGGGGCGCGAGAATTGTGCCGCGCTGAAGGCCGCGGCGCTACGCTTAAATCTTGAAGCATTTTTCGATCCGTCGACGAACGCAGCGGGGCAGTCCAGGTACAGGGTTCTAGAACTGTACCTACGACCAGTAGAACTCAATCCCAGATTTGCTATGGTGAATCTGTCTTTATGCGCGTGGACGAACATTTCGGCGCCGAAGCGGTCCCAAGCAAAGCCGGGGGACCGCAGTCTTCGCTGTTCACCAATCACGACTCACGAGTCACCGGTCTCGAGCGCAGCTACCCGAGACACCGAACGAGTAGAAATGCGCACAAGTCATAGAAAACAAAGCACCGGGCATGCGCCTACCCGAGACAGGTCACGTCCGCTAATTTTTCGCCAACCCTTGCCCATGACCATGTCGCTAACGTATCGGGGTCCCCGGCGCGCCCCGCGCGTTGGGGTGTTAAAGGGCGGAACACGCTATCAACCTTTGACACGCGTAAGTCACAGAAAAAACAGCCACATCCAAATGCAAGGGCGGAACGTCCCGGTGCATTTCGTTTCACCGTTTTTCGCGTGCTGGGCCAGTTCGAATTTTATGGATCGTGACACAAGCAGTCAAAATCCGGACTGGCCCATCGCCGTTTTTCGCGCCCGTTGCGCGCGGGCGGCGAATCAGGTAGCGTACGGCCATTCGGTCGAGGAGAGCCTGCCATGAAATTCTCATCCCGGTTGGTGGCAATCGTTTTCGCGGCCGCAGTTGGCATCATCGCGGCAACTCCCGCGGCTCCCGCCAGAGCGCAGCAGGTGACGGCCGACAACGTGCAGGGAGTGACGCATTTCCGCCGCCTCGGCACCACGATTGCCTGCGGCGGCGCGACCACTCCCGCAGCCGTCGCGCAAATCAAGAAGATGGGCTTCGTGGCCGACATCAATTTCCGCCGGCCCAGCGAACCCGGCGCGAACGTGGAGGGTGAACGAGCGGCGGCGAAAGCCGCGGGGCTGCGCTATTACAACATTCCGTTCGATGGCGAGCATCCGAGCGACGCGCCGGTGGACAAATTTCTAAGCGTGATCACCGCCCGCGGAAACCAGCCCGCGTATCTGCACTGCTCGGGAGGCAATCGCGCATCGACCATGTGGTTCATCAAGCGCATGGTGGTGGACCATTGGAGCGAGGACCGCGCATGGAAGGAAGCCACTGAATTAGGCATGAAAAATCTGGCGCTGAAAAAGTTTGGCGCGGAGTACGCGAGGACGCACAAAGCGCCGAAACACCTGCTTGTGATGTGACCGCGCATTCGCCAGGAGTCGCTGTTCGTCGATCGAACGGTCGCGAAATTCGTCGCGTGTTCCTCTT
>JASHWB010000294.1 GCA_030044295.1 Candidatus Acidiferrales bacterium | reverse complement strand
AGGAACCTCTTCCTGACCGCAGGATCATTTTCGAGTATGTAAGCGAGGGTCTCGGTGGTGAAATTTTCCCGAGCATAGCTCTCGATCCGTAAGAAAAGATTCGGCGTGTCCATGTTCCAGCCCCATTTTCATATATCAAGTGGGCTCGACAATGTCGAGGCGAACTATCAACCTGCCCCGCGCACAACCGCAGTTGCAAGCACGCGGCGTAAACAGGACGTGCTAGAGAGCTACATGCTAAAATAAAACCTGCGCGTGCCGCTCTGGAAATACTTCGCAACTGAATAGCAGCGCTAACCGAACAGGACAAGTTTTATCCGCACATGAATAAATCGATACGCAATATCGCGATTATCGCGCACGTGGACCACGGCAAGACAACGCTGGTGGACGCCATGCTGCGGCAAAGCGGCGTCTTCCGCGAGAACCAGGAAGTGGTAAAGCGGGTGATGGATTCGAACGAGCTGGAGCGCGAACGCGGCATCACCATCCTGGCGAAAAACACGGCGGTGACGTACCACAACACGAAAATCAATATCGTCGATACGCCGGGGCATAGCGATTTTGGCGGAGAAGTGGAGCGAGCGCTGCGGATGGTGGATGGAGTGCTGGTGCTCGTCGATGCCAGCGAAGGGCCGCTGCCGCAGACGCGCTACGTGCTGCAAAAGGCGCTGGCGGCCAAGCTGCCGCCGATTATGGTGCTGAATAAGATCGACCGGCCGGACGCGCGCCCGGAGCAGGTGCTGGACGAAATTTACGATTTGCTAATCGATTTGGACGCGACCGAAGACCAGCTGGAATTTCCGGTGCTGTACACCAACGCGAAAACCGGCGTGGCGCATCGCAAGATCGGCGACGACTCGACGAATTTGCAGCCGCTCTTCGAGCAGATCGTCGCTTCGATTCCGCCGCCGGCGGGCGATCCCGCCGGTGCGCTGCAAATTCAAGTGACCAATCTCGATTACAGCGACTTTCTGGGGCGCATCGCCATCGCGCGCGTGTTTCAAGGAACGCTGCGGCGCGGGTCGGACGTGGCCATCGCAAAACTGAGCAGAGCTCTAGAGCCGGCGAAGATCACGAAACTGTTTACGTTTCGCGGGCTGGAACGCGACGAAGCGGAAGAGGTTTCGGCGGGCGAGATCGTGGCGATTGCGGGCGTGGAGGGGATTCAGATCGGCGAAACGATCACGGGCGTGGAGCGGCCGGCGCCGCTTGAGCCGCTGGCGATCGACGATCCGACGCTGGCAATGGTGTTCACGGTGAACACGTCGCCATTCGCGGGGCGCGAAGGACAATTCGTCACTTCGCGCGATTTGCGCGCTCGCCTGGAAAAAGAGTTGCTCACGAACGTATCCCTGCGCGTGGAGGACACGGCGACGACGGACGCATTTCGCGTGCTGGGGCGCGGCGAATTACAACTAGCGATTTTGATCGAAACGATGCGGCGCGAAAGCTACGAGCTGATGGTCGGAAAGCCGGAGATCGTGGTGCGGATGGAAAAAGGCAGGCGCCTGGAGCCGCTGGAATTACTGGTGATCGATTGCCCGGAAAATTTCATCGGCATCGTGATGGAGTCGCTGGGCAGCCGCCGAGGCGAAATGAAGAAGATGGTAAACCATCATTCGGGGCGCGTGCGCATGGAGTTCAGCATTCCGTCGCGCGGGCTGATCGGGCTGCGCGGGCAATTGTTGACGGACACGCGCGGAACGGCGCTGATCCATTCGCTGCTTGAGGGCTGGACGGACTACGCGGGTGACATGGCGATGCGTCCCACCGGCGCGCTGGTGGCAGACCGCTCGGGGCCATCGACGGCCTTCGCGATCTGGGGCATTCAGGAGCGCGGCGAGATGTTCATCGGGCCCGGCGTGGAAGTGTACGAAGGCATGATCGTCGGCGAAAATTCGCGTGAAGAGGATATGAGCGTCAACATTACGAAGGAAAAGAAGCTCACGAACATGCGCTCTTCCACGGCCGATGAGGCGATCCGGCTGATTCCGCCGCGCGAAATGACGCTCGAAAAGGCCATCGAATTCATCGCCGACGATGAATACGTGGAAGTGACGCCGAAGTCGATCCGCCTCCGCAAGAAAGTGCTCGATTCGAAGAAGCGTCCGAAGCGGTGGCAGGAAATCCGCGCCGCGGCGGAAACGTCGTCGTAAATCCAAGCAAAAGTACATTCTTCTCTGGCATCCGGCGCGCAACACCGCGTCACTTGCCTCGGGTGCGCTCGCTTGTCCGTTAGCCGTGTCGTTCCGCAACTCTCCTATTGCATTCCAATATGTGATGGTGTCATGCTGCGGCACGCAACCACACAATTCGACCGAGCTCTGGACGCTCCTTCGGAATGCATGAGGGAACTTTCCCGTACGTACCGCGTACCAGATGAAGCGGCGGCAACACTGGGAGGCTGCGGCGCAGTCACTCAAGTCGCATACGGAGTTCAGGAAAGGACAAACGACAATGAGCGGAAGTTCTAAAGCCTTCGCGGCGGTAGCTTTGTTGAGTTGTCTGATTTCGATTCCTCGGGCGCATGCGCAAGATCAGAAAACGGCCACCCCGGTGGCCAACGCGCCGGAGACGCAAGTTGCACCGCCGACTGCGCCGCCTCAGTATCAGCCGCCGGCTGAAGTTGAAGGCGCACCGCCTGCGCCGACGCGCCATTTGTCGCTTGCGCACGATTACTCGGTCGCGCGCCCGTGGTTTCCCGACGTGATCGGACCATACAAAGGGCGGAGCATCGCCCAGCCGGATTTGCGGAACACGCCGCGCGTCGACCAGCTCGTTCAGGGCGGCAAGCTGATGCTTAGTTTACAAAACGCGATTTCACTGGCTCTGGAGAACAATCTCAGCATCGAAGTCGAACGGTACATGCCGTGGATCGACCAGGCCGCTCTGCTGTACGCGAAATCGGGAGCCAACGGGCTGACGCAGTTCGATCCCACGGTGACCAGCGCGCTTTCCCTGGAGCACTCGGACGTCCCCTACAACGAGCCGTTCCTGGCGGGCGCGCAGGCCGCGGTCGATACTCCGACCGATCTGCAGAGCGCCGCGGCCACTGAGAATTTCGGCTACGCGCAAGGATTCGCGACTGGAACGCAAGCACAGGTGTCTTTCGACAATTCTCGTGGGTCTACCAATTTCGGCGAGTTCTACATATTCAACCCATATTTCCAGTCCAGTCTCACCGTCGAGCTAATGCAGCCGCTCTTGCGAGGATTCGGGAAGCTGCCAAACGCGCGGTACATCATCGAGGCAAAAAATAACGTAAAAGTGGGCGAATCGCAGTTCAAGCAGGAGGCGATCGGCATCATCACTCAAGTGGCGACGGATTATTGGAATCTGGTCTATGCGCGCGAATACGTGAAGATCGAACAGGTGACCGTGGCGGCCGATCAGCAGCTCTATCAGAACAATCAAGCGGAAGTCCGCGTGGGCACGATGCCGCCGACCGACGTTGTCACGGCACAATCGCAACTGGCGACCGATCAGCAGTTCCTCGTACTAGCGCAAAACACCGAGATGCAGCAAAACGCCCTCCTGCTGGCGGCGATTACCAAGGACATGCGGCAGTTGGCGCAACAGGGCGTGGAGATCGTTCCCACAAGCGCCATCTACGATCCGGCGCCGGAGACCCTCAGTCTGAAGGATGCGATCGATGAAGCGCTGCGGAACCGGCCCGAGATGGTGCAGGCCGCACTAACCTTGAAAAATGACGACGTGGAAGTGAAGGCGACCAAGAACCTGTTGTTGCCGAGCCTGAATCTTTTCGCCGAATATCAGGGCCAAGGGCTTTCCGGAGTGGCTCATCCGACGGTGTCAACAGGAGCGTTTGTGGGCACAACTCCGGTGTATGCCACCAGCGGCGCTATCCCGTCCGGCGCCACGCCAACAGGATACGTCGGCAGCGAAGTGACTGTCCCAGGAGCTCCAATTCCGCAGGGAGTTGTCAGCGACTGGAACCAGATGATTCATGCCAATTACCCGACGTTCGAAGCGGGTCTGAACCTCACGCTCCCGATTCGCAACCGTGCGGCGCAGGCGCAATATGCCGAAGCGCAACTGACTGAGCGGCAGCAGCGGGTGAATTATCAGTCGACGCAACAGAACGTGGTTCTGAACGTGCAACAGAGCATGGTCGCAATTGACGAAAGCCGCGCTGCGGTAGCCGCCGCCAAACAAGCGAGGATTTACAACCAGCAGAGCTATAACGATTCGCTGAAGGAGTTGCAGCTCGGGTCCGCCACGGCATTCACGGTGGTGCAAAAGCAGGTGTTGCTGACGCAAGCCGAGGCCGCGGAGCTACAGGACCGCGTTCAGCTAATCCTGGCGGAGATCAACTTCGATCAAGCGCTCGGAAGGACTCTCGAGGCTCACAACATCAGCATCGCGGACGCGATCTCCGGGAAAAAGACGGGCAGAACGACGCAGGCTCCGGAAATTCCGGGAACGCCAGATGCAATCGTTGTCAATTAGACCTGAGCTCCACGAACGCGGCACGGGCGGTGTGAACTCGGGGCGAAGATGGTTGGGCGAAAACTCCTATTGCATTCCAATACGGCTTGTGGCATGGTAGGGCTTTCTTCTATGGCTTCCCTATAGAAGTAACAGGAGGATTTGGCGATGGGCGGCGGCAAAACGGACGTTTGGCAAGGCACGTTGGCGCTGATGGTGCTTAAGACTCTGCAAACCATGGGCGCGATGCACGGCTACGGAATCGCGCGGCGCATCGAGCAGACCAGCGGCGACCGGTTGGCAGTCAATTACGGCACGCTGTATCCGGCGCTACTGAAGCTCGAGCAAGAGGGATACATCCAGTCCGAATGGGGCGTCTCGGACAACAACCGCAAGGCGAAGTTTTACAAACTAACGCGCGCGGGGCGCAAGCAGGTGGAGCGTGAAACGCGCGAATGGGAAAAGACGACCGCGATCCTGGCGCGGTTCCTATCGCCGGAAGGGCAGCCGTGATCTGTGCTCCGCCGATTACCGTCCGATTGGTTGTCATCCTGAACGTCGCGAAGAATCTCTCTTCAGTAGCCAGCGGCGGGCATCCATCGTTCCGCTCGCGATCATGGGGCTACGGCGTCGAAGCGCGAAGGACTGAACTTTTTGGAGCGCCGATTCGTATCAAATGGCGGACGGGAGATCTGCCGTGAGATGGCTGCGGGTGTGCATTATCCGAATCGGCGGACTGGTCGGCAAGCGCTGGCGGGATGGCGAACTGTCTGCGGAGCTTGCCACGCACTTGCAGATGCACATTGAGGACAACGTGCGCGCGGGAATGAGCGTCGAGGAGGCGCGGCGGCAGGCGCTTTTGAAGCTCGGCGGCATGGAGCAGACTAAAGAAGCGTGCCGCGATCGGAGAAGTTTGCCGTGGCTTGAATCTCTGCTGCAGGACGTGCGCTTCGGACTCCGCATGCTGCGCAAGAATCCGGGGTTCACTGCTGTTGTGGTGCTGACGCTTGCGCTGGGTATCGGCGCGAACACAGCGATCTTTTCCGTCGTCAGCAAAGTGCTAATCGATCCGATGCCGTATCCGAATGCGGATCGCATCGTGATGCTCAAGAGGATGTTCCCACAGGGCCTTCCTTCGTATGACTCGGTTTCCATACCGGAGTTCATGGTATGGCGCCAGCAAACGCGGGTGTTCGAGTCAACCAGCTTATTCGACGGGGGCCCTGTCGGCATGAATGTCACCGGCGGGAATCGCCCAGTACAAGTTGCCGGAATCCGTGCTTCGGCCGGCTACTTCAAGGTTTTCGGCGTTTCGATGGTGCTCGGCCGCGCATACACCGCGGAGGAGGACAAGCCAGGAGGGCCGCACGTCGCGGTGGTCAGTTACGGATTGTGGCGCGGACGCTTTGGGGGCGACCCGCACATCATCGGGAGAACGATAGAAGTTGGCGGAAGCGCGTACGAAGTGATCGGTGTGACGAAGTTCGTCACCCGATTTCCGACGGACATTTGGCTGCCGTTGCAAGCCGATCCCAATAGCAACAATCAAGCACACAACTATCTCGACGTAGCGCTGTTGAGACCGGGAGTGACGCTCGCTCAAGCACGAATCGCGATGAAGATGGCAGCAGAGCAATTCCGCAGAAAATTTCCTGGGCCGTTCATGATGCCGGGCGAAAGCGCGACCGCACAGCCCTTTCGAGACGCGGTAGTCGGCAACGCCCGGCCGGCGCTCTTGATCTTGCTCGGCGCGGTCGGCTTCGTGCTGCTGCTGGCGTGCGCGAATGTGGCCAATCTGCTGCTGGCGCGAGCGACAGTGCGCAAGCGAGAGATTGCCATTCGCAGCGCGTTGGGCGCTGGGCGCAAGCGCGTGATCCGCCAATTACTCACCGAAAGCCTGATGCTCTCTTTTGCCGGTGGAATATTGGGGCTGGCACTCGGATTCACGGGAATTCGTGTGCTTCTGGCCCAATACCCGAATACCTCCGGCAACGGATTTGACCTCCCTTTAATTGGTTCGCGCGGCTCGGCGGTGACGCTCGATTGGCGGGTCTTGGTATTCACGGTTGGCGTTTGTTTGTTCACAGCAGTTCTGTTCGGGCTGCTTCCGGCCATTCAGGCATCGCGGACGTCACTCTCGCAAAGCTTGAGCGAAGGCGGTAACCGGGGCGGCACGCATCGCAGCACGGTTCGCTCAGGACTGGTGGTTAGCGAGGTGGCCATCGCGGTGATTTTGCTGGCGGGCGCGGCGCTGCTGATCCGAACGCTGTCGGCGCTTCGCGCGCTGCGGCCGGGATTCGATCCGCATAACGTGCTGGTGATGCGCATGACGTTCTCTGGCCCGCAATACGACAAAAGCGCCGGTCTGGCCGCGGCGATTCAAGAAGCCGAGCGGAGAGTCGGAGCGCTGCCGGGCGTGCAATCGGTGGCGCTGAGTTGCTGCATTCCCTTGGAGGAGAACACCGATCTGCCTTTCAGCATCCAGGGCCGCGCGCCGACGATGGGACCCTACAACGGAGACGAACAGTGGCGCTTTATTTCGCCTGAGTACTTCGAAGTGATGCGCGTACCACTGCTGCGCGGGCGCGCATTCACGGACCAGGACGTCTTAAGCTCCGAGCCGGTGGTGGTGATCAACGAGGCCATGGCCAAGCGGTATTGGCCCAAAGGGGACGCGATCGGACAGCGTATGTCAATTGGCCAGGGCCTGGGACCGGAATTCACGGAGCTGCCGAGGAGAATAGTCGGAATCGTCGGAAACACGAGAGAAAGTGCACTCGGGATGGCCGGTGGCGAAATCCAGCCGGTTATGTATGTTCCAGCGGAGCAGCTGGGCGACCCGTTCATGCAATGGCTTCGCGGGACGCTTTCCGCCAGCTGGTTCGTTCGGACCAAGACGGCGCCATTCGCATTCAGCATGCCGATTCAAGACGCACTGCGTGAAGCGACGGGAGGGCTTCCCGTGGCTGGCGTCCGTTCGATGGACCAGGTTATGGCAGGAACCACCGCGTGGAGCGGCTTCATCGAGACCCTGTTGTCGACATTTGCGGCGATCGCGGTTTGCCTCGCCGCCATCGGCATTTACGGCCTTATGGCCTATTCGGTGGAGCAGAGGAAACAGGAAATCGGCATTCGCATGGCGCTGGGCGCGCAGCCGAAGGACGTGCGCAGAATGATTCTCAAGGAAGGTGGCGCGCTGGCCTTTGTGGGAATATTTGCTGGCGTGGTGGCTGCTCTGGCGCTGACGCGATTTATGGCGAGCTTGCTCTATGGAGTTAAGCCGTGGGATCCGGCGGCGTTTGGAAGCGTCGTGATTTTGCTCGGTGCAATTGCCGTGATCGCCGCGTACGTTCCGGCGCGGCGGGCGATGCGCGTCGATCCGATGGTGGCGCTGCGCCATGAGTAGCGAGGCGGCAATGCTGCGAAGACTGCGGGCGTGCATCATGCGAATCAGCGGACTGTTCGGGAAGCGCCAGCGCGACGGCGAATTGGCTGCCGAGCTTGAATCGCATTTGCAGATGCACATTGAGGACAATCTAAGGGCGGGGATGAGCCTGAAAGAAGCGCGCAGGCAGGCGCTGATTAGGTTGGGTGGCGTGGAACGGACTAAAGAAGTCTGCCGGGAGCAACGCGGGCTGCCGTGGGTTGAATCGCTCGTCCAAGATGTGCGCTTCGGTCTGCGTATGCTGCGGAAGAATCCCGGATTCACCCTCGTTGCCGTGCTGACGCTCGCGTTGGGTATTGGCGCGAACACGGCGGTTTTCAGCGTGATCAACAGCGTATTGCTGAAGCCACTGCCCTATCCACATTCCGAAAGGCTGGTGGCTCTTCGCCAGCTTGCTCCGGGTGCGCCGGGATTGGCCAGTTTCGCGGACGGCCTTCCGCTCTCGCCCAGCATGTATTTCACTTATTCGGATCACAACCGCACGTTTCA
>JASHWB010000293.1 GCA_030044295.1 Candidatus Acidiferrales bacterium | reverse complement strand
CGCGAGCGCACATTCTCCAACGAACAGATTTTCGACTTCGAAGGGTTGCGCGGGCGCCTACTTAGCTCATCGTATTCGCCGCCCGCAGACCACCCGAACCACGCGCCGATGCTCGCGGAGTTACGTCGTGTTTTCGACGCGCACAATGAAAGCGGCCACGTGCGCATTGAATACGCCACGCACCTATATTACGGGCGGCTTGAAAACACGTAGGACGCAAGGCCGTCAATGCGTGTTTGGAAGTGCTCAGTCTGGCAAGGGAATCCGTCGAATTGCATCGCCGCGCCGGATGACGCCGGGACGCACGACCGTCAGATACAATCCCGCATCGCCACCGTGCTGTTGTGCGATGGTCCTCAGCACTTTCGGATTCTGCACGCCGGTTTCCGGGTCGATGTTTGTCATCATGCACCGCGTATCGCGTTGCACTACGCTGGCGAGCACGCGGTCGCCAATTTGCACCAAGCAATTCATCCACCGCTCTTCTTCAAACGCTTGCCCGGATAGGGGCTCGACGTAGAAGTTGGCGCGAAATTGACGGTGATCGATGTCCGATTCCGCTTCGCGCGAAAGCGCGCGCACGGTCGCGAGACTGAATAACGATAGGTGCTGGCAATCGGCCATACCTCGAAAGCTCCTTATCAGGGAAATCCGTCGCCCGCCCGCTACTTCCTCGCGCAGCGCCGCATCGGAGATTTCCGCCAGCCGTCCGTCGGGAGTCTTCACGCGAAGCGTCGCTTCAGAATTTCCAGCCGTCGGCGGCTGCTCCAATACGGGCTGATACAGGAGCATTCGTGAATTCTCCCGCGCAGTCATCCACGGAAAGATGCTCTTTTCGGCCTTGTCCGCCTGCACGAATGCGTATTCCCGGTCGCCGGCGATTCCGTCTAACCCGACGTGCGCCTCGTCCAGCGCGATGCCCGCCATCGACTTCACTGGATATAGGTACAGCCGCTCGACTGCTGCGATTCCATCACCCATGCGATTCGCTCCGCGCTTCTCTGGACCGCCGCGTTCTGTGGCCGCATTCTACGCGAACGCACCGCAGTTTGGGAATTGAGTGGGATCGCCGGATTCGCGGAACTAAGGAGCGAAAGGGCAGGGTAGCCTCATCACGGCGAATGCCCGTTGACTTCGGCACCTCAATCCTGAATCCACCCAGGCGCACCACTCGCAGGGAGCGACTCGCGTGAAGCTTCGTCTACGACGTTGTCTCCGGCAGAACCCGCCGCCGCGGCGCGCGCTGCTTGCCCCCGCTGCACTGCGCGTCGTAAGGTCTCGATCACTTCTTCATCCGTGACCTGCTCAAAATCGTTGTAGAACTGGCCGATGGCATAAAATCGCTCGGGTGAATAGACGTACACAAGATCGTCAACAGCATCCTGCAACCGCTTGCACGTCGATGCAGGAGCCACCGGCACTGCGAGCACCAGCTTCGCCGTCCGCAGCTGCTTCAGCGTATCGATCGCGGCCATCGTGCTCGATCCGGTCGCAATCCCGTCGTCCACCAGCACCGCCGTTTTGCCCTGCAATGTCATTGGCGGTCTGCCCTCGTGATACTTGCGCTCACGCCGGTCGAGTTCGGTACGCACCTCTTCCGTGATGCGCTCGATCTCCGCGTCCGAGATGTTCATCTCGCGAATCAAACCTCGATCGAGCACCCGCACGCCGCCGCTCGCGAGTGCGCCAAACGCGAGTTCCTCCTGCCCAGGGACTCCCAACTTGCGCGAAAGGAAAACGTCCAGCGGTGTGCCCAGCGCCTCCGCCACTTGGGATGCCACAATCACACCACCGCGCGGTATTCCCAGCACGACCACGTCCGACTGTCCGGCGTAGCTCGCGAGTTTCGCCGCCAGCCGCCGCCCCGCTTCTGCCCGGTTTACAAATGCCGTGTCCATGTATTCATTTTAGGAGCGTGGACGGTCGGATTTCTAGCTCGGGGTCTCGCATTTCGTGGCCTGCGGCCGCGAACACCGCTAACCGATTCAGTGGGGGAATTGCCGGGTTTCGGGGCTTACTTCAGTGGTGGGGCAGGGACCAGCGGCAGCCGTCGTGGCTCGCCGTGGAAGCCGCGCACGTCGATTTCATCCAGCAGCAGCGACGGAGCCACGATGCTACTGGGGATTCCGGCGCCACCTTCAGCCGAGCCAAACGATCCGAGAGCCGTGCCGGCAAGTCCATCCTGCGGATTTTGCATGTAGTCGTAAACAGCAGGGTCGTTTCCAATGCCGAGAATATCGCGCAACGACCGGATGGTCACTCCCTCCAGGATTCCACCGCGAACCGGCTCTTCGTGCCCGTCGGAGACGTACACGCGATACAGCAGCAGCGGAACGCGCGCTCCGCTACCGATATCGCCGCCGAGTTCGCCCACGTAGTCCGAAAAATCCTCCTGGCTCAGCGACGAAACCGCCGGATCGTCCATGCGCTTCACTTCCAGGCACCAGGGCAGGCCATCGTCCTTGCACGAGGCCAGGAACTTTTTCCGCAGATCGCTGGAACCCATTTCATTGCTAGCCTGGAAGAACAGGTTGCTGCTCAGCGGCTGCGGATCGCTCAGCATCGCCGACCGCCCGTGCCCATTGGACACGTCGAAGCTCGGTCCAGGCCTGCGCGACATAAGCAGATCGCGCAGCATTCCGTTTTCGACGATCGAGACTCGCTGCGCGGGCACTCCCTCCGTGTCGATCGCGTAGTCGCCAATCAGCGCCTGTCCCTGAAACGACGACAGTGTGGGATCGTCCACCAGCGAAACAGTCGCGGGCAGCACGCGCTGTCCCACGCGCTCGGTCCATTCGTTGCGGCCGCCAAAGCGCTCCATAAACGAATCGTAATCCTCGGTCGTGGAAAGCGGCGGGCGCGCGCCGGAAAGCGAAGGCTCAAGCACCTGCGCCAGCAGCGACCCTGCAGCCTGCGGGTCAAAGAGAACCGGCCCAGTGTAATCGGATACGAGCGGAGCCGAGCGCGTCGCCATCAGTTGCGTGGCCGCGTTCGTGAGGGCCTGAGAAACGACGCTCGCGTCGGGCAATCCCGCGGGCGTATCCGCGTACACGGCGTAATAGTTGTGCAGTGGCATGCCGTCCGGGGCATCGGTTCCCAGCGCCGTTTCGATCGCCGCAAGCGAACGCGAGGTGCGAATGGTCGTTCCCTCGCTCGTCATCAGATACGCGGTCTCGTAGATCAGGTAGTAGTGGATTCGCGACCCGTTCAAATCGGGGAAGTTCGTCAGAGCGGCGGATGCAGTGCGCGCTTCGTCGTCCCAATTCCGCGACGTCCAATCGGCATCCACTCGCGGCTCGATTTTCACGAGCGGGGTGACCTGCGAGAAATCATCGATCTCCGGCGGCTTGGTCAAGCTGCGCAGAAACGCCTGCTTGAGCGACATCTGCGTGAGGGCGGCTTTGTACGCTTGGTCCGTCGCTAGCCAAAGGTCTTGGCGCAGCGAGTTGTAGTCGCGGTCGATGCCGACCTGGCCCGTGGAGCCGAGAAAACCGTGGAAACCGTCCTCGCTCAGAAAGTTAGAGCTGTCCAGATGGTAGTTGCCCACGCGCACGTCAACGCTCATCAACCGCGCCTTCGATACGGAATCCGAAAGCAGCGCGCCAAACGAAGCTGAAATGGAGCGTATATCAACATCCAGCAATCGGTATTGAATATAGAAAGGGCCATCCGCGCCGGGTAGCACCAGGCGCTGGCGGGCGCGCTCCATCTCGTCGTGCATTGCGTGGAGCGTGAGATCTTGCACGCTATCCGGCACGGGAGCTTGCGCCTTCGCCGGAATCGCTGTAACGCAGAGCAAGATAGCCGTGGCGATGGCCGCTTTCGTCCAGTTCTTCACTGGCCCGCTCCCTTCGCTTCTGGATCGTGCAAGGGAGGCGGCAGGATCGGAGGCCGGTCGGTTGAAGTCTCTTTCTTCTGAACTTCGAGCTCGGAAATCAGAATTTCAGGCGCGACGGCGGACACAGGCACGGAGCCGGATTCCGCTCCGCAATACCCATTGAAAATTTCGGGCTTGTCGCCGGTAGCCACTATTTTGGTGAGCGAGACGAGTGGCGTGCCCACGATATTGACTCCGCGCACCAGTTCATCGGGCCGCCCGTCGGGAAAAACCTTGTACACGACCAGCGGAATCACCTGGAATGCTTGAGGATTGCTGCGGCCCGTGAACGTGAAGCCGCCCTCGATATCGTCGATCAACAAACCGAACGGCTTGTGCTGTTCCTTCACCAGTTCAATCAGCCGTTGCCGAAGCTGCGCGTTGGGCATCGTCCGCGAACTGGTGACGATCAAATTCCCCTGTCGCGCCACGGGAGCGTATCCCAGTTGCCGCCGGCCGTGGCCGTTCGACTGCGGTATGCCCACCAGCGGCGAGCGCGACATCAGAAAGGTTTTCAGCACGCCATGATCTACGAGTTGCACATCCTGCGCCGGCACGCCCTCGTCATCGAATGGGTAGTAGCCGAGCAGCATCTGGCCGTCGAGAGATTTCTCGGTCGGATCGTCCTTGATCGAAAGAAAACTGGGAAGTATTTGCTGGCCAACCTTGCTGGTGAACGTCTGGCCCTCGGTAATTTCCTTCTGGCGGAAGCCTTCGGCGCGGTGCCCGAAAACTTCGTGGAAGTACACGGCGGCAGCGCGGCCGGTGAGAAGCGCGGGTCCTGCGTAGGGATCGACGAGCGGCGCTTTGTCGAGGCCCGCCGTCTCTTGAAGGAGCGTGCGGATCTGCGCCATTACTTCCTTATCAGTAGGAGCCCTGCTGGGATCGCGCCAGTCGAAGTTCGCGTAACGATCGATATCCATTCCATCGGGCGCTTTGCTCTGAACGTACAGTTCCAGGCGGTAATGCACGATCCCGAAAGCGAGCTTCGTACCCTCGGAGTTCACCTGGTATTGATTCATTGCCTCGGCCGTGAAGGTGGCGATCGAATTCAACGTCGCCGGGGAAGCGCTGAATGCCGCCGTATATTTGCGGACGCGCTCCTCCCATGGCTTCCGGTCCACATCAATTTGAACGGGCGTTCCGATGAACGTATGCGGCTCTTCATGCGAAAAATCCGGCGCGGCCCCTTCGGCGGTTTGCACTTGGACTTGCTGGCTGGTTTTGACCTTGATCAGCGCCTGCACCGCAGCACGGTATTGACGGTCCGTTTCGCGCCAGATTTGACGGCGCAGCACGGGAACGTCGTCGTCCAGCACGACGTCGGTCCCGGGGCTGGTCCAGCTTGGCTGCTGGCCGGGAATATCGTGCGTATCGTCCAGCTGATAGTCTCCGACGCGCGTTTGCACCTCCAGCCACCGCGCGCGGTCCTGTCCGCTCGACAAGAGAGCGCCATTGGAACCGGAGACGGTTGTTTCCTGCTGGTCATCGATTGTGTAGCTGATGAAATACGCGGGCGGGTCGGCCTTGGAAAGAATTGGGAAGGTCTGGCTCAGTTCGTCCTGCATCGCCGTCAGAACCGCCGGGTTCGCGGCATCCGATGCGGATTTCGCCGGAGCGTTCGCGGCCACGCACAACCACGCGGCCGCCAGAATAGCCACACCTACAGAAAGGACTTTCGACCTTGTTTCAGATTTCATCGTGACGCGAAGCTCATCAGTTTAAGATAGGATGCCATCGAAACCAAACGAAAACGCCGCGGTTGTTTCGCTTCCGGCCCGAATCAACGCGCGAGATAGACCTAGGAACCCCTGGAAGGAGACTTAGATGCGCGCTCTGGTTGTACGGAGGTACGGACCGCCTGAAGTTTTGGAGATGCAACAGGCGCCCGATCCACAGCCCCGTCCGGGAGAAGTGCTGATCCGCGTGAAAGCTGTCGGAGTGAATTTCGCCGATCTGCTGCAGCGGATGGGACTCTATCCCGATTCGCCCAAGCCGCCCTTCGTTCCGGGGCTAGAAATCGCCGGAGTCGTGGAGAAAGCAGCCGAGCCGGGTGCGCAGGACCACGGTGAGAATTTCCGGCCCGGCGATGCGGTGGTCGCGATGACGGATTTCAAGGCGTACGCGGAATGGGTTGCGGTTCCGTCCATTTACACGTACCGGCTTCCCGCCGGGATGAGCTTCAACGATGGCGCAGCCATTCCCGCCAACTATCTCACGGCGTATGAAGCAATCATCACCATGGGCAACATGCAGCCGGGACAGCGGATCTTGGTTCACAGCGCGGCCGGCGGCGTGGGAACGGCCGCAGTGCAGCTGGCGCGGGCCAGGGGGCTATTTGTTTTCGGCACGGCCGGACCGACAAAACAGGAATATCTGCGCAGGATTGGCGTGCAGCACGCGATCGACTACGAGAAGTCCGACTTTGTGGAAGTGATTGGGAAATACGCGCCGGGCGGCGTGGAGATGGTGATGGACCCGATCGGCGGGAAATCCTGGGAGAAAAGTTACGAGTGCCTTGCGCCCACCGGCCGGCTGGTGGCGTACGGATTCTCCACCGTCGCGAGTTCGGACGGGAAGCAGGACCGCATACGTGCCGCGAAAGCGATGATGCAAACACCGAAATTCAACCCGCTCGATCTGATGAAAAAAGGCGCGGCGGTGATCGGAGTGAATCTGGGGCAGGCGCGTTCGCGCGGCGATCACTGCCGAAGCGAACTCAACGACATTTTCCGGATGTACGCCGAGGGCAAAATCAAGCCGATGATTTCCAAGACGTTTCCACTGGAACAGGCCGCAGCCGCTCATCAATATGTGCAAGAGCGGAAGAATCTCGGCAAGGTGATCCTTACCGTGAAGTAGCCGCGGGCCGCGGCGCGGCTGCAGAACCATTCGTGCCAATGGCCTGCTTCCGAGTCGCAGCCGGAGAGCGGACGGCGTGAAGCGCCTACTGCGGATTCGGGCCGCGCACGATTTGCACCAGATCGTCCGGACGAATCCACTTTGCGAACGCCGCTTGAACGTCTGAAGCGCTTAGCTTCTCGTAATGCCTCGCCGCGATTTCCGGCTCGTTCAGCGGCAAATCCATCTCCGAGCGCGAAAGCAGCCCGTTTGCGATGCTATCGACGCTGCCCTCGGACAAAGGGATTTCTCGCAGCAGAAGCGCTTTGGCCTGATGCAGCTCTTCGGGCGTGACTAGCTGCTTTTGCATGGCCACTAGGTTGTCCACTACGATCGCGCGCGCTTTCGAGACGTTCGGCGGGTCGCACGCGTAGGTTACGCTGTACGTGCTCCGGGTGCGTCCGAACCCAAAATTGGAGCCAACGTTGTAAACCAGCCCCGATTTCATACGCAGGTCGCGGTAGAGGCGGGTAGCGTAAAAACCGCCGCCGAGAACGTGGTTGCCCAATTCCAGCGCGTAGTAGTCGGGATTGTAACGGTTCATCTTCAGCGTCTCGGCGAGCGTCACTTGGTCTTGCACGCGGCTCTTGTCCGGCACGACGTTGCTCGAGCTTTGGTTATTTGGGACGGTCGGATACTCGGTGTCCGGTTTGGGGCCCTCAGCATTCCAGGTTCCGAAATATTTTTCGATCTCAGATTTTGCCTCATCCGGCGAGACGTCGCCGATCACCACGATCGTCGTCAGATCGGGGCGATAGGTG
Source organism: Candidatus Acidiferrales bacterium (assembly GCA_030044295.1). GTDB lineage: Bacteria > Acidobacteriota > Terriglobia > Acidiferrales > UBA7541 > Palsa-295. The sequence goes on along the minus strand of JASHWB010000293.1, from coordinate 4,404 downwards.
TCGTGGTAGTACTTTTGTACGTCGGCGAGCGCGAGCGATTCCACGGATTGCGGCGTGGCGTGCCGGCTAGCCGGATCGGCCGGCGGAAACAGAGCTTTATCAAGTGCCAGCTCCGACAAGAATCCAGGGCTCTGGAGTTCACCTGCTACGCTGCGCGCAGTTTGCCCCTGCACGATTTTGAAAGCATCGGCGGGCATCGCCGGATGCAGCTCGTTATCCGCAAGTAGTTGCACGCCGCGATCGAAATGCTCCGGCAGCACCTGTAGCGAGAAGCTCGTGCCGCCGGATTCGTGAGCGGCGATATCGTCAAGCGCCTTTTGATACGCCAGGCGGTCGAGGGTGGTGGTGCCGTAATCGAAGAGCTGGCCCAAAACGTCCGAAACGCCCTGCTGGCTTTCAGGCTGCTGGACGTCGGGATTGGTGCGGATGCCTCCAAACACGCTGACCGTCTGGCTAACGCGCTCGGGCACCACGATCAATTTGATGCCGTTCGAAAGCGTCGATTCTTCAGGACGCACCGGCAAAGCAGGAATGGCGAGCTTGGCGAGCGCATCGGACGCCCACTTGGGAAGCGCAACAGGAGTAACCTTCGAGGGTGCAAAAGACTCCTGGCCACCATAGGATTTCTGGGAAATAGGCTTGCCGGATTCCTCAGGCGTAAGCACCGACAGGACCGCGTGTTCCGGCTGAAAGTACTCGGCGGCTACGCGATTCACGTCGGCGGGCGTCACTCTGCGTATCGCGTCGATATCGTCTTCTGGCGAATTCCTGCCCTCGACCGCGACAGCATTCGACCATTCGAACGCGAGGCCAGAGATGGAATTGCGACGGAATTCAGCATCAGCGACTTCGTGGGCCTTGGCCGCTTCGACTAAATCAGCAGGGATGCCGTTCTTCACGTCGTCAGCAAGAATTTTTTGAATTTCCTGAACTAGTCCGGTGCCGTCGCCTCCCTTCGGATAGCCGGCGAGCGCCACTCCGAGTCCGGCTCCGGGCAGATCGCCGAAGCTTCCAAATTCGGCGAAGAGCGCTTTGCCCTGTGGGACGAGTGCATACAAGCTGCCGCGCTCGCTGTTGAGAACGTCCGAAAGTACCTGCGCGGCGGCATAGTCGGGACTATCCATGCCAGGCATGCGAAACGAAATCGCCGCCACTCCAAAGGGGAAGTCGGTAGTCAGATTCAGAGTGCTGGTTTTCACTGGCTGTAGGTTGACGGCTGGACGCGGAGGAAGCGTCTTTTCCGGAATCTTGCTGAAAAGCTCTTTAACCTGCGCCATCACGGCTGCAGGATCGACGTCTCCGACGATGATGTAAACGCCGTTATTCGGCGCGTACCAGGTGGAATAAAAATCATGCAGCATTTCGGCGGTGGTTTTGTCAAAAGAAGGACGCGTGCCGAGAGCGTCGTGCTCGTATGGAGTGCCCGTGAACATCTGCGCGAGCAACTGTTTCTCAAAGACGTAAATGGGATTGGAGAGATCGGCGGCTACTTCCTGCTCGATCGCACCGCGCTCTTTGTCCCATTCCGCGGCGGAGTCATCCACTCCGGACATGCGCAACGCTGCGACGTGCAACGCCACGCTCAAATCCTCAGCGGGAACGGTGAAAAAATATTGCGTGACGGTGTCCTGCGTATCGGCGTCGAAATCGCCACCCATCGCCGCGGTTATCTCGGCTAATTGATCGGCGGAAAGATTGGGACTGCCGCGAAACATCATATGTTCCTGAGCGTGCGCCATGCCCGGGAAACCGGCGGGCGCTTCGTCGGACCCAACTTTGTAATTCATCACGGCCGTGGCCACAGGCGCGAGCGGATCGCGAACGACGATCACGCGCAAGCCGTTGGACAGAGTGGCGCGCAGCACGTCGGCGTTTTCTTGGGCCATCGCCGCGCGGTGCCGGACGAACGGCAGCGCTGGGACGAGCAAAACGGCAACAAGTGCAGTCAGGGCGAGAGAAACCAATCGTGAGCAGCTCGGCATGCGGTCTTTCCTCCAATGCTTCACGCCAGAAGCGCGAGTCATCATCATAATGCAGCTTAACCTTCCGGTTATAACAGTTCGAATCGCCGGAGCGGCGTTGGCTGATACGAACGTTGGCTGCCGTCAAGGGTAGACCGCTGGCCGGACAGAGTGGTTTGATGCGAGAAGCGATGGTTTAGAGCAATACGCTAACGGAAGTTGCACTCGGTGATTGTGGCGCAAACGAGGTGATTATGCGCGGATTAGGAAGTGTTATCGGGCTTCTGGTAGTGGCGCTGATCGCGGCGCTCACGTACAAATTTTACTTTCAGAAATCGGTATCGGTTGATGGGGCGTCGACGCCCGCGCAGACGATTGACGTGGTAGGCGTCAAAAGCGATCTGCTGGCGATTGCGCAGGCGGAGCGGCTGTATCAGGCGGAACACGGGTCGTACGCATCCATCGACGACCTGGTTTCTAGCGGAGCGATGAGCATGCGGAAACAGGGACGCGACGGATATACGTATGATGTCAGCGCGTCCGCAACCAACTTTCAGGCGGTGGCGCATTGCCCTACAGCTACAAATCCTGGGTGTGTAAATTACGCCATAGACCAAACCATGGAAGTACAGGCCGTGCCGTAAGAACTCGGGTACGATCCGCAGCGAGGTAGCACTCGAAGAGGAATGTTCTAGGCGCTCGGCGCAGCCACCCTGTGGTATAAGGCGGCGTCGATGATGTCAAGGGCCGAACCCCAATCCCACCTGGTGTCTGAAGGAAACATACGGTTCGACGTTCCGCCGGAGGGCGTGTTCGTCGACGAGGACGTGCGCATCCGGTTGAGCGGGCTGGCACCCCACCAGAAAGTCCGCATTCACGCGACAACGGAAGACGACGAAAACCGCCGCTGGAGCTCCGAAGCCCAGTTTCGCGCGGATGCAAACGGGCAAGTGGATCTTGGCGCGCAGGAATCTACGGGAGGAACCTACAAGGGCGTTGTGCCCATGGGCCTGTTCTGGTCCATGCACCTGGCTCGTGACAGCGAGGGAGCTCGCGCCAGGGCGCGCGCGATGTTCGCGAAGAAAGACTCCATGCCGCACTCGGTGATGCTGGAGGCGGAGATTGATCGCTCGGCGATTGTGTCCGCGCGGATCGAGCGGCTATTCCGCGCGCGAGGAACGGTGCTGCGCGATCTATCCTTGAACGCAGAGAATCGGTTCGAGACCGTGGCAGATGCGAAGCCCGGTCCGATGAACGGCCACGTAGGACGGCTGTTTCTTCCCCCACGGGCGAACCGGACAGATCCGCGGCTGCCGGTTGTCGTTGTGCTTAGCGGATCGGGAGGCGGTTTCGATGTCGATAAGGCCGCCGTGCTGTCGCGGCACGGGTTCGCGACGCTGGCGCTCGCCTATTTTGGAGTCCCACCGCTGCCGGCATGGCTGCACCGGGTGCGCTTGGAATATATGGGAACGGCGCTAGCGTGGTTGACTGCTCAGCCAGAGATCGATGCGAAGCGCATCGGAGTGCTGGGCGTGTCACGCGGGGCAGAGCTCGCGCTCTTGGCGGCCGCGCGCTTTCCGGCACTTCGAGCGGTAGTTGCTTATGCCCCCAGTTCAGTGGCATGGGATTCGGGAGGACGCGACAAGAAGACGAACGGCAGCGTTCCGGCATGGTTATGGCAAGGGTTGCCAATTGAGAGTGCGCCCTTGCCGGTGCGAGGCTTCATGTGGCGCTCGGCGTTTCCAGTCGTGGCAATGAGGCGTCCCGTGATGTTCCGCAATCTGTTTCTCGCTGGACTGCGAAATTCAGAAGCGGTGGAGCAAGCGGCAATTCCGGTCGAGCGAATCAAGGGCCCGATGCTCCTGATTTCCGGTGGCGACGATCACGTCTGGCCCGCGGCGGAAATGGCCGAAGCGATTATCGTCCGGCTGCGAAAGAGCGGATTCGCACACGCCGTTGAGCACCTTCACTACCCGTCCGCGGGGCATTCACTGCGCTATCCGCACCTGCCGACTACAGCCCGGAGCAGCCGGCACGAGCACTTGCGCGGCGCCCGGTTGTCGTTTGGCGGCAACCCGCGGGCTGATGCCGAAGCGCAAGAGGATTCCTGGCGGCGGACGATCGCCTTCCTGAAGAAGCAGCTATAAAGAAGGGAGGCCCGAGCGCGGCAGCGCGCTACAAGCGGCCTGGCAACCGTGTGTTAGAATGGCGGCGTGCTGCAAAAGTCCCTCCAGAATCTCCTCGACCTGCAGAACCTGGACGCGCAGTTGCGAGAGGTGCGCGAGCACCTTGCAACGTTTCCGAAGAAGCTCGCCGAAGTAGAAACGCGCGTCGCTGACTCCAGGTCCGGACTCGAAACCAGCAAGGCCGCGCAACTGGGAACGATCCGCGACCGGAAAAAATACGAACTCGACGTGGAGCAGTGGAAAGAGCGCGTCCGCAA
>JASHWB010000292.1 GCA_030044295.1 Candidatus Acidiferrales bacterium | reverse complement strand
CAGCCGGAGGCATACGGGATGCCCTCTCAGGTGAGGGTTAAAGCTTCTCAAACAACAGTTCCCAGCCCGCTAGTGCGCGATGGAATGGAAGCAGATGCAGCGAAGTACCACGGTCTGGATCGTCAGACTTTGGTGCGGATGTATCGCACCATGTTTCTAGCGAGGAGGCTCGACGACCGCGAGATCCACCTTAAGCGGCAGAACCGCACCTATTTCCAGATCAGCGGCGCGGGTCATGAGGCAATACAGGTGGCCGCTGGGCTGCTCCTGCGACCTGGCCACGACTGGTTCTTCCCTTATTATCGCGACCGGGCATTGATGCTGATGCTCGGAGTAACGCCCTATGACATGCTGCTACAAGCGGTAGGAGCAGCCGACGACCCATCCTCCGGTGGGCGGCAGATGCCTTCGCACTGGGGCAGCAAGCCACTCAACATTGTGGCCAGCGCCTCAGCCACTGGAATGCAGTTCCTGCACGCGGTGGGCTCCGCAGAGGCATCGCGCTATTACGAGCATCATCCGAAGGCGCTCGACCTGGCGCGCAAGGCGCCTCTGGGCGACTCTGTGTCCTGGCAACGCGACGAGATTGCGTACGTTTCCGGCGGCGATGGTTCTACGAGCGAAGGCGAGTTCTTCGAAGCGCTCAACGCTGCATCGCTGCGCAAACTGCCGGTACTCTTTCTGATCGAAGACAACGGTTACGCCATTTCCGTCCCCGTGGAGGCGCAAACCGCAGGCGGCAGCATTTCCAAGCTAGTGGCTAACTATCCGGGGCTGCACGTCGAAGAATGCGACGGCACCGATCCGCTGGCGAGCTACGAAACGCTGAGCCACGCGGTTGCCTATTGTCGTGGGCGTCGGGGGCCGGCGCTCGTTCATGCCCACGTGACGCGTCCGTACTCGCATTCTCTTTCGGACGACGAAAAGCTGTACAAGCCACCGCACGACCGCGAAGCGGAAGCGCATCGCGACCCGCTGCCTAAATTCGGGCTCTTTCTAGTACGCGAGGGAATCCTCGACGGCGCGGAAATGGAGGCGATCGAGGCGGAAGTTGAGCGCGAAATTCTGGATGCAACGGATCGCGCGCTGGCAGCCGAACCGCCGGGGACGGAATCGATTTTGGCGCACGTTTACTCGCCGGAAATCGATGCCGCCGGCAAGTCGTTTGAGTCATCTCCCAAGCCGCTGGGCCAGCCGAAAACGGTCGTCGAGAGCGTGGCAACCACGCTCGCGGATGAAATGGAACGCGACGAGCGCGTGGTGGTGTTCGGCGAAGACGTGGCGGATTGCACGCGGGAAGAATGCCTGGCCGTAGTGAAGGGGAAGGGTGGCGTCTTCAAAGCCACTGCGGGATTGCAGCGGCGCTACGGCTCGGAGCGCGTGTTCAATTCGCCGATCGCCGAAGCGGGAATTATCGGACGAGCCATCGGCATGGCCGTGCGCGGACTGAAACCGGTGGTCGAAATCCAGTTTTTCGATTACATCTGGCCGGCCATGATGCAACTGCGGAACGAGCTAGCTACTATCCGATGGCGCTCGGCTGGGCATTTTCATGCTCCGGTGATCGTGCGAGTGGCGATCGGCGGGTATTTGGGCGGCGGCGCGATGTATCACAGTCAATCGGGCGAAGTGACGTTCACGCATGTGCCAGGATTGCGCGTGGTTATGCCGTCGACCGCCGAAGACACTTGTGGGCTGCTCCGAACGGCAATTCGGTCAGACGACCCCGTGATGTTTCTGGAGCACAAGCACCTGTACCGCCAGCCCTATAACCGCGCGGTTTATCCAGGTCCGGATTTCACGATTCCTTTCGGCAAGGCGCGGGTGGCGCGCGAAGGCAAGGACGTCAGCATCATCACCTACGGCGCGCTGGTGCACCGCGCTGAACTCGCAGCTATTGAGCTGGCGCACGAAGGTGTATCAGTCGAGGTGATCGATTTGCGTTCGCTGAGCCCGTACGACTGGGATGCGATTGCGACGAGCGTAACGAAGACCAGCCGGGCTATCGTCGCATATGAAGATTGGCGGACGTGGGGCTACGGCGCGGAAATCGCCGCGCGCATCGGCGAGGAGCTCTTTGACCAACTGGATGCACCGGTGCGACGTGTGGCAGCCACGGATACGTTCTGCGCTTATAGCCCGGTGCTGGAAGATGCCATCCTGCCGCAGAAGAGCGATATCGTGCGCATGGCGCGAGATCTCTGCAGATACTAGTGAAACTTTTCCGACCGTCGATTCGTACTTTCATTTGAGAGCGGGAATCTGCTCTGAACGGAGGTCGTAGCCATGGTTTGTGGCCAATGCCAGAGAGAAATCGCCGATTACTCTAACTTTTGCTATTTCTGCGGCGCACGCCAACATGGCGCGCCTTCGGGCGCCCCGCGAGCGTCGCGAAGGTTGATGCGGTCGGTGGTGGATTGCAAGGTCGCCGGCGTGTGCGGAGGTATCGCGGAATACCTTGAGATCGATTCCACACTTGTGCGCCTGATCTGGGTGCTGCTCGTATTAATGCCGGTGCCTGTGGTGCCCGCGCTCATAGGATATTTCGTTGCGTGGGTCATCATTCCGCAGGCTCCGCTGCCAGTGCCCGCAACACCGCCAGCGCACGAGCCAAATTCGCATTCCGCTGCCTGATATCTACGGTGCGCCAGGTGTTTTGGTGAACCAACCATCAAGCTCCGTCAGATTTTGAAGCGGAATGAGGTGGCCTACGTCTTGGCTTTCGCGCGCGCGGGCTTCGCGGAACCACGCGATTCGTGGAAGAGCACTTGATCGAATGAGAGCGTGCCAGCCCCTACGGCGGCGATTGCCAGCGCAGCCACTCCCATCATCAACGGAAACTGATAGTTCTGCACAGCCAGCGGATCCGCAAACAGCCGATGGACCCGCCAGAGAGCCACGGCCATTTCAATGGCCAGTAGCAATCCTGCAACGCGAGTAAAGAGCCCCGCGATCAGCATCAGCCCGCCGAAAAGCTCCAGCACGCCCGAAACATAAGCAAAATAGCCGGGGAAGCCGTGTTGCGCGAACCACGTTGCGCTGCTTCGCGGGTGCACGAATAGCTTTGGATAGCCGTAATGGATGAAAATGATTCCCATGGCTAGCCGCAAGAGCAGCAGGGCCAGCGGCTTCAATTTCTCCAAACTCTGCACTCGGACGCTCTCCTCGTTCGACACGTACGCAAAAAATCTGCGTGCGTGCCGAATTGTAGCAGAACGCCGCACGCGGTATCGTGTAGAATCCTAGTTATTCCGACAGGGAAAAACGGAGAAGGCCGCCGTGCGGGCGGCGGATTGCCTGGATGCGAAAAATTTTGCTTGGACTGCTGCTGGTATTGGTGATCGGCACGGGTTTCTATCTTCACCGGCACAAAAAAGAACCCGTTGAAATCGCCTACACAGCAACCCGCGGCGTAACCCTCTGGAACACCGTCGCCGCGATCCAGGAGCCGGTCGCGACCCTGGACTACGGGACCAGGCTTGAGGTGCTACAGCATTTCGAAGACCAGGTAAAAGTGCGCACCTCGAATGGCGCTGTGGGCTGGACCAGCGAATCGAATCTGCTGACCTCCGATTTTTGGGACGAAACGAAGCAGTTGGACCAACAAACCGCGGGCCTTCCCGTTGAGGCACGCGGGGAAACGACGGTGTTAACGAACCTGCACATCGGCGCCGGCCGCAACTCTCCGCGCATCCGGCAACTTGCAAAGCAGGTGCCGGTAGAGCTGTTCGAGCGCAGGCCGGTGGACATGCCACCCGCCGTCACCCAAGCAATCGCAGAGAACGCTCCCCAGTCCAGGCCGGCAGGCTCGAGAAAAGAGGATTGGTGGCTGGTGCGCGCAGAATTACCGGACCACATCACGGCCTCGGGATGGGTGCTGGGACGGTTCATTCAGATCGATTTGCCGGAAGCTCTCTACGACTACGCGAGTTCGGCAGGCATGCACCCTGTCGCGTGGTTCGAACTGGACCGAGTTCCCGACGGCCAAGGCGCTGCTAAGCCTCAGTACCTGCTGGTCGGGACGCACGGCGCGGAGGGCCAGCCCTGCGATTTCACAATGCTGCGCGTTTATACCTGGAGCAGAAAACACCAAGAGTACGAGACGGCATTTGTAGACAGCAACGTTTGCGGCGCGCTTCCCGTAGAGATCAAACCAGTGGCGCCTGGCGAGGTGAACTTTTCGTTCAGAAGCTTAAGCGAGGGAACGCCTGCGCAGACGGTATATCGGCTGGATGATACGATTGTCCGGCGCCAGAAGGTGACAGGCTCTGAAGCTATCGACAGAAAGCGAATTCATGGCTAGTTCCTGTCGGCTCGACGCGAAAGCCGAATTCCTCGATGCAATTTCAGTTTTATTGCGATGCGGTGTGGCTGTTGCGTTCAGGCGCGTGGATACTGAACGAAAACTGAAAAGCTTGGCCTTTGCCGTCGGTGGTGCATTGTGCGTTGCAGTATCCGTACTCGCCGGATGCTCAACCGGTTCGGCGCGCGTAGAGGCGCAGACCGTCGTAGCGCCGCTTACGTACATTGGCCAGTGGGGCGCGAAGGGCAGCGGTCCGGGTCAATTGGACGATCCGACTTGCATCGCTACTGACTCTCTCGGAGATATCTACCTCGCAGACGACGGCAGCCATTTCGTCCACAAGTTCGGACCAGACGGCATGCCACATCTTTCGTTTCAGGATCCGGCTTTGGACGCGCCGCAGTCGATCGCCGTCGATAGCGGCGGGGCGATTTATGTTACCGACGCTGACCGAGGCACCGTCACGATTTATCTGCCAAGCGGAATCCGCTTACGGTCTTTGCGGGGCGGGCTTCGCGTGAACGCCGAAAACTCGCTCAATGTGGCGGTGGACGACGACGGTCGCATCTACGTCTTCGATTCTCAACTTCGCAGGGTTTACACGTACACGCCACGATTTCGTCTGATTCGTGAGTGGCAACCCGCCGCGAACGTTCCGAACCGGCGAGTCCGCGCGGCTGCGATGGCGGGCGCGCCGGATGGATCGCTTTACTTCGTCGATCCAGAGGCAAATCAGATCTTGCATTTTGACGGAGACGGCCGCTTTTTATCCGAAATAGATACAGGGACGAACGGCGCGGGGGGCAAGTTGAGCGATCAGATCGCCGCTTCGAATCAATACGTTTTCGGCATGGATGACAACGGCCACGTGCTGCACGTCTGGAACGCAGACGGCGCGCCAAAAGTGGACTTTGACCTGACGCCCGAATTGGGCGAGCGCCGCCGGCCGGCAGCGCCGATCGCCGTGAGCCCGCGGAAGGAACTACTGGTCTTGGATACTCCGGAAGGGCGCGTCCTTCGATACCGCATCAATTTCTAACGTCAGTTCTGTTAATTTGGACGTTGCGCAACGGCCCCGAACGACTCCGCCGAATGCAAAGGAGATTCCGACGATGGCGCTGTATCTGACAGAAGCGGATGTGCGGCAGATTCTCACCATGCCTATGGCCATTGGTTTGGTTGAGAGTTCCTTCCGTCGTTTGGCGGCGGGATCGGCGACGAATCATTCACGCCAGCGATTGCATGTGCCGGGGAAGGCCATCCTCAACTACATGGCAGCCGCCGATTCCGAAGGTGGCTATCTCGGCCTGAAAATCTACTCGATTGCCGAAGGCGCAGCGCGCTTCGTTATCCCGCTCATCAGTGCGGAAACGGGTGACATGGCTGCCCTGATTGAAGCGGATTACCTCGGCCAAATTCGCACCGGCGCTGCCAGCGGGGTGGCCACGAAGTTCCTCGCGCGCAAAGACGCCCGCGCAGCCGCGATTATCGGCACTGGTTCGCAAGCGCGCACGCAACTCGAAGCCGTCGCGTGCGTTCGCAAGTTGGAACGAGCGCACGCCTACGGCCGCGACCCACAGCGGCGCGAGCGGTTTGCCAAGGAAATGTCGTCTCGGATCGGACTTTTGGTCGAGCCCGTCGCTACGGCGGCCGAAGCGGTTCGCGGAGCCGACATCATCTGCACCGCGACGACGGCGACGCATCCAGTCGTGGAGGGCCGATCGATCGAGCGTGGGGCACACATCAACGCGATCGGAATTAACGTGGCGCACAAGTGCGAAGTCGACGCCGACGCGGTGAACCGTGCGGACGTTATCGCAGCCGATTCTCCCGAGCAATCTCGCCGCGAATCGGGCGACCTGATCAACGCCTTCGGAGACGACGAATCAAGATGGGCGCGGGTACGTGAGATCGCACAAGTGGTAAGCGGCAAAATTCCGGGGCGCACGAATCCGGATCAAATCACCCTTTTTAAGTCAAACGGAATCGCAATCGAAGACGTTGTCACAGCCGGCCGTGTCTACGAAATCGCTCGCGAGCGAGGAATCGGTAGGGAAGTACCAGTCTGGGGCGAGGAAGCCCGCGCGGCGGAAGGACGAAGCGTCTAAAAACTAAGCCCGGTGATGCAGGCGTTTTGCCAGTGCGTCGTGCAGCTTCACTCGCGTTTCGGCGGGCAACGGCGCTGGCTCCGAATTGCAGTAGATTTGAATGGTTTGCTTCGTCGTATCCACGACAAGGCGGCAATCCTTGCATTTCCCTAGGTGCTCTTCGATCGAGGCCCGAAGAGAGGAGTCCAGGTCCTCGTCTAGGTAGTCGGCCAATTCCTTAACAATGTCCTTGCACTTCACGTGGTCGCCCCTCGCCGAAAATAATGATTGAGATTGTGGCGCAGCTTGAGCCTCGCGCGCAACAACCGCGATTTCACCGCGGGGATCGAAAGCCCTAGCGCCTCCGCCGTTTCCTCGGTGGACAATTGTTCGATGTCGCGGAGCTGGAACACGATTCGGAATGCTGGATCGAGTTCTCCAATCACTTTCGAGAGAATATCGCCGAGTTCAGACTGCTGATAACGCTCCTCAGGCGAAGGGCCCCAGTCCTCGACTTCGCGAGGCATCGTGTCCTCGCCAGTGTCCACCTCTTCATCGAGCGAGACGATGTTGTTGCGCCGGCGGCGCAGCTTCATCAACGCCTGGTTGACGGCGATGCGCACCAGCCAGGTATAGAAGCGCGAATTGCCCTGGAAATCGCCCAGATGCTCGTAGGCCTTCAGGAAGGCTTCCTGCATCGCATCTTCGGCGTCTTCGCGGTTTTGAGTGATATTTTGCGTCAGGCGGAAAATCTTTCGCTCATAGCGGCTGACGAGCGTCTCGAAGGCATGGATGTCGCCGGCTTTTGCCGCTCCCACCAGAGCGGGTTCGTCGTCTTTGACCACGTGCGAGGGCAAGAACGTTGGTTGCGCCGGATTAAGCTTGGGAGCATTCATCATTGAACCTTCGAGCACAAATGTTAGCACAGCTTGCCAGCCACCTCTGCTGCAGAAATTCGCGCCCCACTGGATCGAGCCAATTCGGGACGTACACGACTGGGCAACGCCCTGCACAACAGCCCGTTCGTCCTCGCCTCAGATTAGATACTCTAGCTGCACATGCGGACTCTTCCAGATTATCTAAGAAAAGGGATGAGGATGGTCCTGGTGGGAATCAACCCCAGCGACCGATCTGCGCGTGTGGGCCATTACTACGCAGGCAGGGCCAACTCATTTTGGCCTCTGCTCTACGAAACCGGCGTGATTCCCGAGCCTCTCAGCTATGACGAAGATCGCAGGATCATCGAGTTCGGCATTGGAATGACGGACTTGGTTAAGCGTCCCACGCGGGGAATCGAAGAGATCGAGCGGCAGGAGTTCGCCGAAGGCCGCGTACTGTTGGCCCAGAAATTAGAAGACCTGCACCCGCGCGTGATCGCCTTCAACGGGAAAACAGCCTACGAGAAGTTCACCGGGCGGGCCTGCAAGTTCGGCCTGCAAAAAGAGCAGCTTTACGGAGCGTCTGTCTTTGTTCTCCCCTCCACGAGCAGCCAGAACGCCGGTGCCACACTCGCTGTGAAGAAGCGATATTTCAAAAAGCTTGCCGATCTGCTAAAAAGCCTGAAAGATTAAGCGCACTCGGCGTTCCGAAACGGGGATGCAAGGAGCGGATGCTTCGATGGGAGCCGCGCAGCGGTCAGTAAACTCGCTCGTGCTGGAGGAGCGTTCGGGCGCAGTCGTTACGCTGCGCTTGAACCGGCCGGAAAAGCTAAATCCATTTAATCCCGCAATGTGCGGCGCGCTGGTGCAGGCGTTGCTTCGCGCAGGCGATGAGCGGTCAGTCCGGGCGGTCGTGATCACAGGGGTGGGCCGCGGATTCTGCGCCGGGGGCGACCTCGATTACATTCGCGATGCTCGCTCGCGCAAATCCGTGCAGGATCTCGAAGAACTACTGAAGCTGGGAAAAGAGCTCTGCCTGGCCATCGCTACTATGCCCAAGATGGTGATAGCCGCGGTAAACGGTCCTGCAGCCGGCGGAGGAATGAGTCTGGCGTTGGCGTGTGACTTGCGTATCGCGTCCGAAGACGCCAGTTTCACGCAGGCCTTCAGTCGAATCGGCTTGTATCCCGATTTCGGCGCCACGTTTTTTTTGCCGCGGCTGGTTGGCCTGGCGCGCGCGTCGGAGCTGTTTTACACCGCGGAACAGATATCCGCTGCCGAAGCTTGCCGCATCGGGATCGTCTGCCGAGTTTGCCCACAGGATCGCTTTGAGCAGGAGGTCCAGGAACTCGCGCAATCGGTGGCCGAAGGCCCGCCTCTAGCCCTTAGAGACGTGAAACGCACTATGGTTGGGGACGCGCACCGGCAACTCGCAGAGGCGCTCGACGAAGAAAACCGCCTTCAGGTGCACTGTTTTCTGACCGACGATTGCGCCGAAGGCCTAGCCGCATTTTTTGAAAAGCGTCCGTCGAAGTTCTGTGGACACTAGAAGGAACTTCGTTCCGTATGTAAGCTACGCGGTATAATAATCTTTCCGACGCTTTTCATGTCTTGTAATTCCAATCGAGTCTTGGTCAAAATCAGGTGGAATGAATCAAATGGCGACGCGGGAACGAAATGTGGCGCGGCGAAAGGGATCGCGCGCCAAGACAGTCTTATTCTTCCATAAGCCGGCGTGAACCACTTGCCGAAAGGCTCGGCGGTCCGTCGAGCAGCGCGGGTTCCAGCTCCTATTCCGCGACCTGGGCAAAGAACGCTTGAGCGCTGCCGAGCTCGACGAGCTGATCGGAGAGCGGGACTACACGGAATTTCTGAATTCACGCAATGAGCTGTTTCGTCGCAAGAAGATGAACATCAATCGCCCGTCTCGCGAAGAGGCGGTCCGCATGATGGCTGAGGAGCCGAACCTGATCCGCCGGCCCGTAATTGTTGCAGGTAAGCGAATTATTTTGGGATTCAATGAAGAGGCAGTGGACAGCCTCTGATGGCCAAGGCGCTATGGTGGAACGAGGCTTCGAAACGATTGGAATCATTGGAGCGGGCCCGAGGGGCACGGACATTGCCGCTTACGCACTGTTCGGGAGATATTGCGTGATACTTGAGGACGTTTCCTCTGCTCGCTTAGACCAAGCTCGAGCGCACATCAGCGGCACTTTGAAGTCCGCCGTCGCTCGCGAGGAAATCGACACCATTTGCGGCCGGGAGATCGCAGCGAATTTCGCCACCGTTCAGTCAATCGACAAAGTCTTACGTGCTGCGGACTTGCTGATCGAAGCGGCTCCGGAAGACGCGGAGGTGCAGCTCGAGATATTCACGATATTCGATAAATTTGCCAAGCCATATGCAATCCTCGCCAGTGCGACGCGGGCCGTTTCCATCGCTCACCTGGCGGAGATGACAAACTGCCCCGAACGGTGTGTGGGCCTTCACTTTCCTGGGTCCGCCACGCCCGACCGAGCGCTTCACATCATCCGCGCACCGAAGACCAGCGACCGCACCGCGCAAATGTGCGAGGATTTTGCGCGCACGCTGGGGTTCGCACCCAGAAGTGAAATTGAGATGGCGAATGAGCCACCGGCAACCGAGAAAGCCCATTTTTCATGAACGCGCGTGATCGCATCGAACTCTTGCAGGGTGATCTGACGGAAATGGAGACTGATGCAATCGTCAATGCTGCTAACAACGATCTGAAGCTCGGCGGCGGTGTCGCCGGCGCGATTCGCCGGAAGGGCGGTCCGCAAATCCAGGCGGAATGCGACGAGATTGGCGCGATTCCGCTCGGCGGAGCGGCGATTACCTCTGGAGGAAATTTGAAGGCGCACCACGTGATTCACGCCGCCAGCATGGAGCTCGGCGGGCGCACATCTGCACTCACGCTGCGGAGCTCAACGGCCCATAGCTTACGGATTGCGGCGCAGAAAGGCCTAAAAACAATTGCCTTTCCGGCAGTCGGTACCGGGATTGCCGCGTTCCCCTTGCGCGAATGCGCGGAGATCATGCTCCGTGAAGCCTTGCGCCACCTGGAAGGGGAGACCACCGTCGA